>NZ_JBKKKY020000011.1:0-72886 GCF_046613545.2 Aphanothece microscopica RSMan92
GATCTCGCTGCGGTGGTTGTTGCCGGAGCGGTCGGCATGGAGATGGCGCAGGGTCTCGCCGATCAGCTGGCGCTGCTCACCGCTGTGGGCCTCAAGCACGCTGTAGGCGAGCTCCAGGTCGAACAGGTCCCCCAGGGCCTCGTCCGGCCGTGGGGCCTGGGAGGCCGGCCCCACGCCGGAGCCGCTGAACAGGTAGCTGAGGCTCGGGTGGTGCTGGAAGTAGCGCAGGATCCCCACCAGCCAGGCCGGGCGAGGGAAGAACGGGTGGTCCTGCAGATCCCTCCCCCCCCAGAGCAGGTGGTTGCCGCCACCGGTTCCCTCCTCGCCACCACCTGGGGTCTGCTTCCAGCTGCGCAGACCGGCCTCCGCGGCGGCGTCCGCCAGCAGCACGATCCAGTCGCGGTAGGCACTCCAGCTCTCGCAGACCGGCAGGTTGATCTCCAGCACCCCGGGGTCGGCCGTGAGTCCGAGCACGTCCCAGCCCTCGGAGGCATCCACGGGCAGCAGGCCGCTGAAATCCGGGGTGTTCAGCGGAGAGCCGCTGAGCGGACAGCGCGGGATGCCGCTGATCGCGGTGAGCAACGCCTCGGTGGGGCCGCGCTCCAGGGGGGGCAGGAAGATCCCCCAGCCCTCCGCTCCGAAGCCGCCGCTGCCGATCTCCAGGGTGAGCAGTTGGCGGGGGATCTCGGCGGGGAAGTGTTCCAGGGGCAGGCGCAGCCCCGCAGGGCCCTGTGCTCCGGTGAGGCGGCGCTCTTCGGCGGGCAGATCCCAGCGGTGGCTGCGCCACTGGCCGTCCTCCCAGGTGAGGGGGGTGGCCCAGACCGCCCGCTCGGGATCGTCCCCATCGCGGAAACGCTGCGGGTTCAGCTGGATCCCCAGGGCCTCGCCCAGCTGCTCCAGCCAGGCCTCGCCGGCTTCGGCACTGAGGGCCTCCCCCTCGCCGGGGTGTTGGGGCCAGGGGGCGATCGGCCGGCCGTCGAGCCGCGTGACCAGGCGCAGTGCCCAGCGGGGGTTGACCTCCCCTTCGTAGCGCTTGCCGCTGCAGTAGAGGAGCGTGCTGCCGGGCCAGGTGCGTCTCTGGATCGCCGCGGCCATGGCCCGGGCGATCGGCAGCTTGGTGGGGCCATCGGCGGCCACCGACCACTCCAGGCCTTCAGGCTCCACCGGCACGAAGGTGGGTTCGCCGCCGAGGGTCAGGCTGATGCCGGCAGCCTTCAGCCGGGCCTCAGCACGGCTCGCGGCTTCTTCCATCCAGTGCATCAGGGCTGGGGCGGTGCGGGTGAAGGTGGAGGAGGCCGTAGCCCCACACCACGATCCGTCATGGGGCTGCGGATTGCCAAGCTGAGGCGGGATGGGTGGGCCCTTGGGCCCCCTGGCTGGGGCGGGTTTGGGGTTGGTTTAATGACGCAGAGATCCGGATGTCCGGGTCGGGATCCCCATGGCCAGCCTCCGCTGGCGCCCCTGGCGCCGCCGCCCCCCCTCGACGCGGATCCGCCGCCCCTGGCGCGCCCCCCTGGCCCTGGTGCTGCTGGTGAACCTCGCGGCGATGGGCTACCGCCTCACCGAGGGCTGGCCCTGGGCCGATTGCTACTGGATGGTGGCGATCACGATCAGCACGATCGGCTTCGGCGAGGTGCAACCCCTCTCGCCGGCCGGTCGGGTGGTGACCGTGCTGCTCATCCTGGGGGGCCTGGTGGTGGTGCAGATCAGCATCCAGGGGGTGCTGGGTCTCTCCGAATCGGGCTACTTCCGGCGCCTGCGGGAGCGCCGATTCCGCCGCTGGCTCAAGACCATGCAGAACCACGTGATTCTCTGCGGCTATGGCCGCATCGGCCGCGAGATCGCCGAGCAGCTGACCCGGGAGCGGGTGCCGCTGCTGGTGGTGGAGATGGACCACGACCGTCGCATCGCGGCCGAGGACCGGGGCCTCCCCGTGCTGATGGCGGACGCCACGCTGGATGAAACCCTGCTGGAGGCCGGCATCCACCAGTGCCGCTCCCTGGTGGCGGCCCTCTCCAGCAATGCCGCCAACCTCTACGTCGTGCTCAGTGCCCGGGGCCTGGCGCCGAACTGTCGGCTGATCGCCCGCTCCGACAGCGATGAGGCGGAGCGCAAGCTGCGGCTGGCCGGGGCCGACCAGGTGGTGAGTCCGTACGTGAGCGGTGGACGCACCATGGCCGCCACGGCGCTGCGGCCCCTGGCGGTGACCTTCATGGATCTGCTGGCCGGATCCGACTGTGAGGTGGAGGAATTCCGGCTCAGCAGCAATCCCATGGTCCTCGGTTCGCTGAATGGCATGAGCCTGGGCGAACTGCAGCTGGGTCGCCGCACCGGCGCCCTGGTGCTGGCGGTGCAGCCGGGGGAGGCTCCCGTCGCGGGGGGGCTGCAGTACCGCGGTGCGTCCTATCCGGAGCAGGACCGTACCCTGATCGCCAACCCAGGCAGCGACCACCGCCTGGCCCCGGGCCAGATGCTGGTGGTGATGGGCAGCCAGGAGCAGCTGGAGCAGGTGACCAGTCTGCTGGGCGCGGCGCTCGAGAGCGTCGAGCAGATGGCCGGCTGATGCGGCGCCCGCGGCCGCAGCAGCAGGGCGCTCAGCTCTCAGCCTCTTCGAGGATCTGGCGCTGCAGCTCGATCTGGTAGCCCTCCACCATGGCCTCGAGGGCCGCGGCCTCGTGATCATCCACCTGGAGAGCCTCGGCGAGGGTGAGATCGGGCACCTGGGCGGCGCCGATGGCCGTGAGGGCCATCCCCAGGGACGCACCGTCGCGATGCCAGATCGACGCGGCCTCCGCCAGTTTGGTGCGCACCTCCTCCCCCACCGCCTCGCCGCTGCGCTGGGCCAGGGCCACCGCCAGCCGGCGGTCATCGAAGACCGCGGCCGCGGCCAGGTGGGCCGCATGGAGGGCCCCCAGGCTGTAGACGGCCTCGCTGCGGAGCGTCATCAGGCTCTTGGTCATGGCGCGTTCCCGCAGGGTCTGCCACGGCACCGAGGGGGTGGTCTCGGTGCCGGCGGCGGGGGCCCCATCCGGGTCGGCGAGGCTCGGCAGCTTGCGGCTGGCCAGCCCCATCTCCCGGGGGCCGGGGGCGGGATCGAGCCGATCCCCCAGCCGCCTGAACCAACGCCCCAGGGTTGTGCGCATCCCCATGTCCCGCGACCCCAGCAGCTCCTCCCACTCTGGCCGCTCCACGCCAGATCGGCTGGGACGGGCCTCAGAGCACCAGGAAGGCCGGTCGGTTCCCGCCGGCAGCGAAGCTGGCGGCGATCGCCGCGAGGCTGACGCCGGCCAGCCGCACCCTGAACTCTGCGCGGCCGTCGCCGTTCAGATCCCCCAGCAGCTTCGAGGACCCCGGATCGATGCGGGTCTGCCGGAACAACAGTTCCCCGGCCTGGCCGGAGAAGCTGCTCTCCCCGGCGTGCCCGCCGGGGCTGAGCAGCCGGAAGCGGCGGAAGGGCAGGGGTTCGGCGTCGGGCATGCCCGAGAGGTCGATCCGGTCGCGCCGCAGGTCGAAATCCGTGATCACGTCGGAGCTCCGTCGGCCGACCGGGCTGCTGGCGGCGCTGAGGTACAGGAAGCGGTCCCGGCCGCCGCCGCCGCTGAGCCGGTCGGCACCGACTCCGCCGGTGATGACATCAGCCCGCGGGGACCCCTGCAACCGGTCCCGCCGACCGGTGCCGGTGAGGGCGCTGCTGCTCGAGAGACCGTGAACGATCAGCCCCAGGTCAATCGTGGCGGGGGCGCCCGCCTTGCGGGGTGGGATCAGGGGCAGCTGGGTCCCCCCGTAGAGATTCTCCTGGGGGTAGGTGTAGAAGCCCTGCCAGTTCGGTTCCGCTCCATTCGGCTGGGGCCCGATGCCGCCGGCCGAACGGGCGGCGTTGCGCAGCGCGGTGGTGTAGCCGTTCGGTTCGGGGGTGCCGTCCACCGGGGAGGGCAGGCCCGGGGGCAGTCCGCCGTTCCACACGTTGAGGTTGCTCTCCCCCGTGGTGTTGAGATCGGTGCCGTTGAACGGCACCGCCTGGACGAAGCGCCGGATCCCGGCCGGGGTGGTGGGGGGAAAGCCCCCCTGCTGCACCTGCCAGGCGGAGAGGGGGCCGAGGATGCGGTTGCCGCCAGGCCAGATCAGGTCGCCTGGCCGGCCTGCGGCCCGGGGGTTCGTGCCCTGCCCGGCGGCCACGAAGCTCGCCTGGGAGATCAGCTGCTGCTTGACCGCATCCAGGCTGTCGAAGCCGTAGGTCCGCCCACCGCTGCGGAGCTGGATCGGGAACGACCACTCGTTGATGTAGGAGTTGTTGAAACTGAAGCCCCTGGCGTCGTTGGTGAACTCCCAGAAGGAATAGGGCGTGGATCCGCCGGCATCGCTGCCCCCGAACGGGTCGGGAGCGGTGGGGTTCGTGGGGTCGGTGAGGGAGTGGAGCGGTGCCTGGGAGACGTAGAGCCGAACACCGGCGGCGAAGGGCAGCCTCCGGTTGCCGGTGTCGCGGCTGCTGCCCGGCAGGGTGAGGGATCGGGGGTCCTTGGCCAGGGTCCCGGAGCTGATCAGGTAGGGCCTGATCGGATTGGGGGTGCCGGTATCGACGGGGTAGCCCTGGCTGCCGCTGGGCAGGGTGTTGTACTGCCAGATGTAGTAGCGAAGCGGTGCTCCGCTGTGGTTGGTGAGCCGGAGGGTGACCTCAGGGGCCATCAGCGCGCTCCGGATGCATGGAATCCCTGGCGGGCGGCCCGATCATGCCGCGGATTCCGGGTCTACGGGGAACCGCACCCCAGCGCCTCGATCGGCTTTGTAACGTCATGTAAAGACGTGGTTTCGCGATGGACTCCCTCCCCCTTGCCCGCCAGTTCGCCATCGAGGCCCACGCCCGGGCCATCGATTCCTGCGAGAGCATCGACGAGCTGCGCGCCGTGGCGAAGAACCTGCTCCAGGCCTGGCAGCTCCAGGCTTCCGTCAGTGAAGACCTCGTGGCCCAGCTGATGGGACTGCAGCCTCGGCCCCTCGGGCTCTGAACCAGGGTCTCTGAACCTCGGTCTCTGAACTCCCGGGCCGGTTGCCCTCTCCCTGTCCCCCAGGATCCCGCCTCACGCCTGGCCGAGCTTCCTGGCCCCGAATTCCTCGGCAAGGTCGTCATCGCACTGGTCGGCGGCACTCGCCACGTTCAGCAGCATCCGCATGAACCCAGGCGTGTCCAGCTCGGGCAGGGTGCGCTCGGAGGCCACGACCACCCGGTCCTGATCCACGCCGATCGAGCACCCCACCAGAAGCCGGTTGAGTTCCAGGCAGCGTCTGTAGAAGGCCAGCAGGTTGGAGTCCGGCAACCTCAGGATCGCCGAGCGGATCTCCAGGGTCCATTCCTGCAGGATCTCGTTGAGGTGCAGCTCGATCGTCAGCTCGGCGCTGCCCACCTGCAACCCCCAGCTCCAGCCCTCTTCGCCGCTCTCGAGCTCCGCGTCGATCCCCAGGTTGGCCAGCGCGTCGTCCACCAGGTCGACGTAGGACTCCAGGGGTCGGGGTTGCTGGGGCGCCGCAAAGCGCCGCAGCAGTTGCTCCATCAGCCTGGCCACCCTGGCGCCTGCCGCTGTGCCGATTCTGAAGGGCTCAGAGGGCGCTGCCGCAGGTGCTGCAGTAAGGACTCCCGGGCGGGTTCTCGCGGCCGCACACCGGGCAGGGCACCGGCCCGGACCCAGGCTCAGGGGCCGGATCAGGCCTCGGGCCAGCCGGCGCCGGATGGGGCGCGTCCACTGCCCGACCCCCTGAAGCGGGATCCACGCCGTCCACCTTCACGCTGTCCACTTCCACGGCGTCCACCAGGGCGAGCAGCGCGCCGCACTGATCGCAGTAGTGCAGGTCGGCCGAGGCCGCGCCGCAGACGCTGCAGTAGCGACGCTCTCCGGCGCCCAGCTCCTGCCGCACCTGGGCGAACTTCGCGTAGATCACAGCGGCCGGGATTGCGAAGTTGATCCCCTCCGACTCCACCCGGCTGCAGGTGCTCAGCCCCACCAGCTCCCCGCTGGCGTTGTAGATCGGCCCGCCGCTGTTGCCCGGGTTGATCGCTGCGTCGATCTGCAAGTAGGCCTGGCCGTCGATGCGGCGATCGAGGCCGCTCACCACCCCCCGGGTGAGGGAATACTCGAGGCCGTGGGGATGGCCGATGGCGATCACCTCCTCCCCGACCCGCGGCGGTCGGGCCGCCGGCGGGTGGTCGGCGATCAGTCCCCCCCGCACCCGCTGCAGGGCGGCGGCCAGGGCTGGGGGCTCGAGCTGCAGGAAGGCGAGGTCGGCATCGCGGAAGGCGCGCACCACCGGGGTGCGGTGGCCGCTGCCGTCGACGAACCGCACCAGGGCGGTGCTCCAGCCCTCCACCAGGTGGTGGTTGGTCACGATCAGGCCGGAGCGGCTGAGCAGCAGGCCGGCTCCCCGGCCATCCGGCACGTCGATCGCCACCACCGCATCGGCGCGCAGCCGGTAGATCTGCTCGGCGGTGAGCGGTGGGGCCATGGTCCGTCTCTAGCCCAGGGCGCTCCACAGCACGGTGGCGGCACCCAGCACCATCAGGGCCGCCGCCAGCAGGCGTCGTGCCCCGTTGGCCTCGCCCAGGGCCAGCACGCCCGCGCCGCTGCCCAGCAGGGTGCTCAGCCGTTTGAGGGCGATCACGTGCACCACGGCGGTCTGGCTGATCGCCTGCATCTGCCACACGGTGCCCACCGCGCCGGCCGTGCCGGCCAGCAGCAGGGCGACCACGAGCCGGGGGGCGGAGGCCGCCCCGCGGCGTTCGAGGGGTCGGGCAGGGCCGTCCTGCACGGAGAGTGCCAGCAGGCTGCTGCCGATCACCAGCTGCAGCGCCAGCACCCAGAGCAGGCTGCCGCCGGCCCGCACCCCCAGCTTGTCGATGCTGGCTCCCACCCCCCACAGCACGGCCACCAGCAGCATCCAGCGGCAGCCGGGACTCGACCACAGCCGCCGGAGATCCCCGAGTTCCGCCTCCGCGCGACCCCGGCTCTGGCCCAGCAGCAGGGCGCCCATCACCAGCAGCCCCACCCCCAGCACGGCCAGGGGACCAGGCCGTTCGCCCAGCACCCACCACCCGGCCAGGAGCAGCACCAGCGGCGAGAGGTTGATCAGCGGCAGCACCAGGCTGAGGTCCTCCTGGGCGATGGCCCGGCCATAGCTCCAGAAGGCCAGCGCGTTGAGGCTGCCCCCCAGGGCCAGGGCGGTGAGGAAGGCCGGCCAGCCCACTGCCTGGGGTGTGGCCAGCACCAGCGGCAGGAGGATCAGGGTCGCGATGCCGCTGCACAGGCCGATCACCCGCAGGGTGCTCCAGCCCGAGTGACGCAGCACCTGGCGCAGCGCCAGGTCCCGGATGGTTTCCCCCACGGCCGTGCCGAGGGCCAGCAGCACCCAGGGGGCTGCCACCGGCTAGGGCCTTCGCTGGCTATTGCGAGCCGCCACGGTCATGGCTCCCCCTGGATCAGGCCCACTGTCGCCCTCGCGAGCTCCAGCGGCAGCCACACGGAATCTGCACACTGGAGGGTCGGGGTTCCGGCGTGATCACCGAGGGGTATGGCGAAGGACCGTCGTCACCGACTGCTGCTGGCCATCCTGGGCCTGCTGCTGGCCCTGGTGCCGCTGCTGGCCCCGGCGCCCGCCAGGGCCGGCGGACCGGTCCTGGAGGTGTTCGTGCGCGAGGGCTGTCCCCATTGCGCCCAGGCCGAGCAGTTTCTGCCGGAGCTGCGCCAGCAGCGGCCAGACCTCCAGGTCCGGCTGCGACGGCTGGAAGCGGATCCCGCGGCGATCGACGACCTGCTCCGCGCGTCCAGTCAGGCGGGCATTCAGGCGCCCGGGGTCCCCACGTTCGTGATCGCGGGCCAGGTGCTGGTGGGCTTCGATGGTCCAGCGGGCCGTGGGCGGGAGCTGCTCGCCCTGGTCGACCGACAGGCGCCCAGCTCCGCTCCGGTGCGGCTGGGGCCCTTGGGGGCGCTGGATGTGGGCCGGCTGGGACTGCCGCTGTTCACCCTCGTGCTGGGGCTGCTGGATGGCTTCAACCCCTGTGCGATGTGGGTGCTGCTGTTTCTGCTCTCGCTGCTGGTGCACTGGCGCGACCGGCGCCGCCTGGCGTTGGTGGCCGGCACCTTCGTGCTGGTGAGCGGAGCGGTGTACTACGCCTTCATGGCCGCCTGGCTGAACGTGTTCCTGCTGCTGGGGTTCGCCACCTGGCTGCGGCTCCTCCTCGGGGCCCTGGCGCTCCTGGTGGGTGGCGTCAACCTGCTCGAGTTCTGGCGGGAGGGTTCGCGCTTCACCCTGTCCATTCCGGACTCCGCCAAACCGGGGTTGTACGAGCGGATGCGCGCCGTGACGCTGAGCCGCTCGCTGCTGCCCGCTCTCACGGGGGTGGCGGCCCTGGCCGTCGTGGTCAACGGCGTGGAACTGCTGTGCACGGCCGGCTTCCCGGCGGTCTACACCGCGGTGCTGAGTCAGCAGCAGCTCAGCCCGCTCGCCCACTACGGCTACCTGGGCCTGTACATCGTTGGCTACATCGCCGATGACGCCCTGATGGTGAGCCTGGCGGTGCTGGCCCTCGGCAGCCAGCGGCTCACCGAGCGCGCCGGCCGCTGGCTGAAGCTGATCAGCGGTGGGGTGATGGTGGCGCTGGCCCTGGTGCTGCTGCTCAGGCCGGGCTGGCTGCTGTGAGGGCTGCCCGGCCCGCCGGGTTGGGGGGGTCGGCCGTGGCGACGGGGGGCAGCCCATGCAGCGCCAGCACAATCGCGGGAGGCAGCATCACGGGGGTTGTCTGCCCCTGGCCGTCGGTCGGCACCTCCAGCAGCAGCGGCAGCGCCTCGTGGGGCCTGGGTGTCAGGGCGCCGAGGTCGAACTGAGCCGAGCCCGTGGGGATCAGTTCCGTTCCGGCTGGCACCAGTTCCTCGCTGCGGTTCGGCAGGGACCAGCCAGCGCCGAGGCCATCGCGCAGGAGCAGGGGCCGCTGGTGATCCGCGCCCTGGCCCGGCGAGAGGGCCGTGAGGCGCAGCCGCCAACCGGCCGGATGGTTGGGATCGGGTTGCTCGAACAGGGTCAGGCCCCAGCGATGCCCCGAGCCATCGATCAGGGTCCAGTGCTCCAGGTCGGCGGCGGCGCGGGCCGGGAGCGGCAGCAGCAGCAGGCCCACCAGCAGGGCCATCAGCAGGGGCACGACCCGGGCACGCCCCCGCCTTTGCGTGGTTGAAGGCATCATTCGTTTTGCGTCATACACCGGAGTAACGCTAGTGTTATGTAGCGATGACTGGGAGCGATGGCTGGGTCATGCGGCCGGTCGCCTGGTCTGCGGTCCGTTCTCTAGCCGCGTCTGCAGCTCCGGTCTCCCCGTCTCGCCTGTGTCCTGTGCCTCTTCCCTTGCCATGACCACGACCTCCCTCGCTCCCTCCCGGAGCCACCCGTGGGAGTCCTTCAAGGACTGGATCACCAGCACCGACAACCGGCTCTACATCGGCTGGTTCGGCGTGCTGATGATCCCCGCGCTGCTGGCGGCGGCGATCTGCTTCGTGATCGCCTTCATCGCCGCGCCTCCCGTCGACATCGACGGCATCCGTGAGCCGATCAGCGGCAGCCTGCTCGAGGGCAACAACATCATCACCGCCGCCGTGGTGCCCACCACCAACGCCATCGGCCTGCACTTCTATCCCGTCTGGGAAGCCACCAGCCTTGACGAGTGGCTGTACAACGGCGGCCCCTACCAGCTGATCGTGTTCCATTTCCTGATCGGCATCTTCTGCTGGATGGGCCGGGAATGGGAGCTGAGCTACCGGCTCGGCATGCGCCCCTGGATCGCCGTGGCCTATTCCGCCCCCGTGGCTGCCGCCACCGCCGTGCTGCTGGTGTACGCCATCGGCCAGGGCTCCTTCTCCGATGCCATGCCCCTCGGCATCTCCGGCACCTTCAACTTCATGCTGGTGCTGCAGGCCGAGCACAACGTGCTGATGCACCCCTTCCACATGCTCGGCGTGGCCGGTGTGTTCGGCGGGGCCCTGTTCTCCGCCATGCACGGCTCGCTGGTGACCAGCTCCCTGGTGCGCGAGACCACCGAAACCGAGAGCCAGAACCGGGGCTACAAGTTCGGCCAGGAGGAGGAGACCTACAACATCGTGGCCGCCCATGGCTACTTCGGCCGTCTCATCTTCCAGTACGCCTCCTTCAACAACAGCCGCAGCCTGCACTTCTTCCTCGCCGCCTGGCCCGTGGTGGGCATCTGGTTCGCCGCCCTGGCCGTGGTGAGCTTCTCCTTCAACCTCAACGGGCTCAACTTCAACCATTCGATCCTCGATAACCAGGGCCGGGTGATCGACACCTGGGCCGATGTGCTCAACCGGGGCGGGCTGGGCATCGAGGCGATGCACGAGCGCAACGTGCACAACTTTCCGCTGGATCTGGCTCTGGTGCAGGTCGAGCCCGTGGCGCTGCGCGCCCCCGCGATCGGTTAGTGGGACTTTGACCCCCGCCCAGCCGATGGCCGCTCCCAGGCCCGGATCCGTCCGGGCCTTTCTCCCTTTCCCCCCACCACCCCTCGTTGCCCTCGCCATGAACCCTGTGCTGTCCACCCTGCGGAGGGTGGGGCCGCTGATGGCCACCTCCGCCGCCCTCGTGCTGCTCGGAGTCTTCCTGCTGGGCCTGGCTCCCTCCGCCGCCCTGGCGGCGCCGGCGGAAGCCCCGGTGAATCCCGAAGTCCTGGCCAAGGCCGTGGACCTGATGGAGCAGCTCGACCGGATGCGCATCGGCCTGGCGGCCACGCTCGAGGGCAGCACCGAGGAGCCCACCCTGGACACCATGAAGGAGGTGTGCATGCCGGTGGGCCGCCGCGCCGCGGCCATCGGCCAGGAGAACGGCTGGACCGTGCGCCAGGTGGCTACCCGATACCGCAATCCCGACCATGCCCCCGCCAACGCCCAGGAGCGGCAGGTGATCGATCTGTTCTCCCGCCATCCCCAGATCCAGGGTCTGTGGCAGCCCGCCGCCGAGGGCCAGCCCGCCGGGGTGAGCTACTACCGCCGCATCGCTATGCAGCCCAGCTGCCTGGCCTGCCATGGCAGCAAGGACAGCCGCCCCTCCTTCGTGAAGGAGCGCTATCCCCAGGACCGCGCTTTTGACTTCCAGCCGGGGGACCTGCGCGGCATGTACGCCGTGTCCATCCCGGAGGTCACCCAGGCGTTGGAGACCGCCACCGGTGGCTGAATCCCACGTGCGGGTGCTGATCGCCGGCGGCGGCACCGGCGGCATCACCCTGGCCAGCTGGCTGCGCCGCCTCCGCCCCGACCTCGAGCTGGCCGTGATCGAGCCGTCGCCCCATCACGACTTTCAGTCCGGCTGGGTGCTGGTGGCGGGTGGCTTCGTGGATCCGGCCAGCACCCGCCGGCCCGAGGCCGAGGTGATGCCCGCCGGGGTTCACTGGATCCAGGCCGCCGTGGACGCGTTCGAACCGGATCAGAACCGGGTGCGGCTCTCCGACGGCCAGTGCATGGGCTACGACGTTCTGGTGGTGGCGCTGGGGCTCGAACTCCAGTGGAGCACGGTGCCGGGGCTGGCCGAGAGTCTCGGCCGCCATGGGGTGACCAGCATCTACCGCCGCGACCTGGCGGCCCACACCCACCGCTGCCTGCAGGCCTTCGAGGGGGGCACGGCGGTGTTCACCCACCCCGCGACGGCGATCAAGTGCGGCGGTGCCCCGCAGAAGATCATGCACCTCGCCGATCAGCAGTTCAAGGCGCGCAGCGGCGTGGGGGTGCGCTCCCGGCTTGTGTTCTGCACGGCCCAGCCGGCCCTGTTCCCGGTGGAGGCCTACAGCCGCAAGATGGTGGCCATCGCCGATGAGCGCGGCGAGGAGGTGCGCTACCGGCATGAGCTGGTGGCGGTCAACGCTCCGATGCGGCTGGCCACCTTCCGCGTCCAGGAGCCGGGTCAGGCTCCCCGCGAGGAGGAGATCCGCTTCGATCTGCTGCATGTGGTGCCGCCGATGGCGGCGCCGCGGGTGGTGGCCGAGAGCCCCCTGGCCGTGAACCCCGAGCAGGGCTGGGTGGCCGTGGATCCCCGCACCTGCCGGCACCCGCTTTACGCCAACGTGTTCGCGATCGGCGATGTGGGCGACTTCCCCACGGCCAAGACGGCGGCAGCGGTGCGGCTGCAGGCCCCGGTGGTGGCGGCCAACGTGCTGGCGCAGCTGGAGGGGCGGCCCTTGGATCCCGGTTATGGGGGCTACAGCGCCTGTCCGCTGATCACCAGCGACCACAGCGTGATGCTGCTGGAGTTCGACTACACCAACAGACCGGTGAGCAGCTTCCTGGTGAATCCGGTGAAGGAGCGCTGGTTTGCCTGGTTGCTGGAACGCTTCGCCTTCCCCTGGATCTACTGGAACCGGATGCTGAGCGGCCTGCCCCATGAGGGGGCCTACCTGAAGCCCTTCGAGGGCCTGGCCCGCCGGCTGGGGCTGATGCGCTGGCAGGGCTGAGGGCAGCCCCGCTCAGACCGCCGTGCCGAACAGGCGGCCCACGGCGGCGGTGAGGCCCATGGCCAGGGCGCCCCACACCAGCATCCGCAGGGCGCCCTGACGCCGCGAGGCTCCGCCGGCCCAGGCGGCCAGGGCCCCCAGCCCCGCCAGCACCAGCAGGGCCGTGAGGGTGGTGGCGGCGGCGATCCGCTCCGGCGGGCGCCAGCAGGATCGCCAGGATCGGCACCAGGGAGCCGAGGACGAAGCTGGCGGCTGAGGAGAGGGCCGCCTGCACCGGCCGGGCCCGCAGGGTCTCGCTGAGGCCGAGCTCGTCGCGGGCATGGGCGGCCAGCGGGTCGTGCTGCATCAGCTGGAGGGCCACCCGGGCGGCCAGCTCCCGCTCCAGCCCCCGCTCCACGTAGATGTCGGTGAGCTCGGCCAGCTCCCCGGCCGGGTCGCTATGGAGTTCCATGCGCTCCCGCGCCAGGTCGGCCTGCTCGGTGTCGGCCTGCGACTGCACCGACACGTACTCACCGGCGGCCATGGACAGGGCTCCCGCCACCGTGGCGGCCACCCCCGAGAGCAGCAGCTCGCCGCGAGCGGCGCCGGCGGCGGCGATGCCCACCACCAGGCTGGCCACGGAGATGGTGCCGTCGTTGGCCCCCAGCACCATGGCCCGCATCCACCCCACCCGATCGCTGCGGTGGCGTTCGGTGTGGTGGCGCCGGGCCCGGGGATGCTGTTGCGCCATGCCGCCGCCCTCAGAGGATCTGGTCGAGGAAGCGGCGGGTGCGCTGATGGGCGGGGTTGGCGAAGAACTGCTGCGGTGGCGCCACCTCCACCACCTCGCCCGCGTCCATCAGCACCACCCGGTGGGCCACCTGCTGGGCGAAGCGCACCTCGTGGGTCACCACTACCATGGTCATGCCGTCGGCGGCCAGGCCCTGCATCACCTCCAGCACCTCCCGCACCATCTCCGGATCGAGGGCGCTGGTGGGTTCATCGAAGAGGATCAGCTGCGGGTCCATGCAGAGGGAGCGGGCGATCGCGACCCGTTGCTGCTGGCCGCCGGAGAGCTGGCCCGGAAACTTGTCGGCCTGTTCGGCGATGCCTACCCGCTCCAGCAGCTGCAGGGCCCGCCGCCCGGCCTCCGCCCGGTTGCGCCGCCGCACCAGCACCGGCGCCAGGGTGAGGTTCTCCAGCACGGTGAGGTGGGGGAAGAGGTTGAACTGCTGGAACACCATCCCCACCTCGCGGCGGATGGCGTCGATGTCGCGCAGGTCGGCGGAGAGGGGGCGGCCGTCGATGTGGATGCTGCCCTGCTGGAAGTCCTCCAGGGCGTTGAAGGTGCGGATGAACGTGCTCTTGCCCGATCCCGAGGGCCCCATGATCACCACGACCTCGCCCCGCTCGACGCTGAGGCTGGCCCCCTTGAGGGCCTGGAAGCCGTTGGGATACCACTTGTGCACGGCCTCGGCCCGCAGGATCGGGCCCGGGCTTGCGGGGGAGGAATGGCTGGTCATCGGACGCTGGCGGTGTGACGGGGATCGAGGCGGTGTTCGAGCGCACGGCTGCCCAGGCCCAGGGCGGTGCAGCAGCCCCAGAACAGCACCGCCAGCGTGAGGTACACCTCGCCGTAGTCGCCCAGGAAGGCCGGGTTGGCCATCACGGCGCGGGCGGTGCCGAGCAGCTCCAGCAACCCGATCAGCGAGAGCAGTGTGGTGT
Source organism: Aphanothece microscopica RSMan92 (assembly GCF_046613545.2). NCBI lineage: Bacteria > Bacillati > Cyanobacteriota > Cyanophyceae > Chroococcales > Aphanothecaceae > Aphanothece > Aphanothece microscopica. Next base: position 14,186 of record NZ_JBKKKY020000011.1, read on the forward strand.
CCTGCAGCAGCGAGATGAACTGGCTCACCATCACCGGCAGGGCCACCCGCAGGGCCTGGGGCAGCACCACGTGCTGCAGGGCCTGCAGGGGGCCCAGCCCGAGCGAGCGGGCGGCCTCGAGCTGGCCCCTGGGCACGGCGGCGAGTCCGGAGCGCACCGCCTCCGCCAGGTAGGCGGCGGCGAAGCAGGTGAGCACCCAGGCCGCCCGCCAGACCCGTTCAGGAGCCAGGCCCCCCGGCAGCAGAAAGCCCAGGATGTTCTGGCCGAGGAACAGCAGGGTGATCAGTGGTGCCCCGCGGATGAACTCGATGTAGAGCACCGAGCCCCAGCGCAGCAGGGGCAGATCGCTGCGCCGTCCGAGGGCCAGCATCACCCCCAGCGGGAAGCAGAGCAGGATGGCGAAACTGGCCTGCAGCAGGGTGAGCAGCAGCCCGCCCCACTCGGCGCTGGGCACGGCGGCCAGGCCCAGGCCGCCACTGATCAGCACCATGCCGACCAGATAGAGGCCCGGCCACAGCAGGGCCAGACTGCGCAGGGCCAGCGAGGCCTGGCGTGGGCTCAGGGCCTGTCCCAGCCGTCCGGCCAGCCAGCGCAGACCCAGCAGCAGGGCCGCCAGAGCGGCCCAGCGGCCGCCGATCGCGGCCGAGAGCTCCAGCGCCCAGGGTGTCCAGAGCGCCAGGACGGCGATCAGGGCGCAGGCCCAGCGATCGGGCCCCGGCCAGAGCCTGCCCTGGCGGTCGGGCCGGGGCTGGCTGCGCAGCAGGCCCCAGCTGAGGCCGGCCGCGGCGCAGAGCAGCGCCAGCAGCCCCCACAGCCGCCACTGCTGCTCCAGGGGGTACCGCCCCACGGCGAACAGGGTGCTGTTCAGCCGGATCACGGCCCAGTCGGCTCGGGTGAGGGCCCAGCGCAGCAGAGCGGTGAGTCCGCCGCCGACCACGCCCAGCAGCGCGACGGTGATCAGGGTGTCGGCGGGGCTGGCGAACAGCTCGCGGCGCAGGCGGCCTGGCAGGGTCCGCAGCGGTGAAGGGACGGCCATATCTCAGCGCTCCCGGATCTGCACGAGCCGGTTGAGGCCGTTCATCGCCGCCGAGATCAGCAGATCCAGCACCAGGTAGGCCGCCAGCAGCAGGATCACCATCTCCACCGCCCGGCCCGTCTGGTTGAGGGTGGTCTCGGCCACGGCGTAGAGATCGGGATAGCCCACCGCCACCGCCAGGGAGGAGTTCTTGGCCAGGGAGATGTACTGGGTGTTGAGGCCCGGCACGATCACCCGCAGGGCCTGGGGCAGCACCACGTGACGCACGGTGGCCAGCCAGCCGAGGCCGAGCGAGGAGGCCGCCTCCCACTGTCCAGGGGCCACGGCGGCGATGCCCCCCCGCACCACCTCGGCGATGTAGGCCCCGGAGTACACCACCAGCCCGCAGAGCAGGGCCCCGAACTCCACGCTGAGCCGCAGCGGCGCCTGCCACACCCCGTTCACCAGGGTCGGGCCCGCCCACTGCCAGCCCGGTGCGAAGCCGGCGATGTAGAGGCCGGACTTGGCCAGGGTGACGCCCGGGAGCTGCAGGGCTGCCGCGCCGTTGGGCAGGGCCAGGAACACCACGAAGTACCAGAACACCAGCTGCAGCAGCAGGGGGATGTTGCGCACCACCTCCACGTAGCCCCGCACCAGGCCGCGCAGCAGACCATTGCTGCTGAAGTTGGCCATGCCGGCGGCGGTGCCCAGCAGCGTGGCGCCGACCAGTCCGGCGATCACGACCCGCAGGGTGTTGGCGAGTCCCGCGAGCAGGGCCCGCCAGTAGGGCAGGGCGGCGTTGAACGGAATCGCCGACTCGCCGATGTCGAAGCCGGCGGGCTGGCCCAGCCAGCGCCAGGTGAGCAGAAGTCCCGCCGCGGTGAGGTTGCGGATCAGGTTGCCGAGCAGGAAGGCGATCAGCAGGAGCACCACCAGGGTCACGCCGAGCTGCAGCAGCCAGGGGAGCAGGCGCCGGTGGCGCCACCAGGGAACGGGGCCGGCGGGTCGGGTCGGCAGGCCCATCAGCGGAAGGGCTGGGCGTAGATCAGGCCGCCATCCTTCCAGGAGCGGTTGAGGCCGCGCTCGAGTTTCAACCGGGAGGTGGTGCCCACGTTGCGCTCGAAGATCTCGCCGTAGTTGCCCACCGCCCGGATGGCCCGCACCGTGAAGTCGGCGGGCAGGCCGAGCTGGCGGCCGAAATCCCCCTCCACACCGAAGAAACGGCGCAGATCGGCCAGGTTGGGATTGGCCTTCGCCTCGGCGAGCCTGGCGTCCAGGTTGGCCTGGGTGATGCCCCACTCCTCGGCCTGCATCAGGCTGAACACGATCCAGCGCAGGGCATCGGCCCAGGCGGGATCGGCGTTGATGCTGGCCGGCGCCAGGGGTTCCTTGCTCAGCACGTCGTCGAGCAGGCGGTGGTCGCCGGGGGCGGGGAAGCTGCTGCGCTTGCCGGCCAGCTGGGAACGGTCGCTGGTCACGGCGGCGCAGCGTCCACCCAGGTAGGCGGCGTAGGTCTGGTCGCTGGTCTGGAACTTCAGGGGGGTGTAGGGAACGTTGATCTCGCGCATCCGGTCGGCGAGGTTGAGCTCGGTGGTGGTGCCGCTCTCGACGCAGATCGGCTTGCCGGCCAGGCCCTTCAGGTCGGTGATGCCGCTGCGCACGGGCACCATCATTCCCTGGCCGTCATAGAAGGTGACCGGCGCGAAGCTCAGGCCGTTGCCGCCGGCGGCATCACGGCTCAGGGTGGCCGTGGTGTTCCGGGCCAGCATGTCGACCTCGCCACTGGCCAGGGCCGCGAAGCGCTCGCTGGAGTTGAGGTTGCGGTACTCCACCTTGCCGGGATCGCCGAGCACCACGGCGGCGACCGCCTGGCAGGTGTCCACGTCGAGGCCCGAATAGCGGCCGTCGGGTTCGACGAAACTGAAGCCCGGCAGGGTGCCTTCGACGCCGCAGACCAGCTTGCCCCGCCCGGTGATGCCGGCCAGCTTCTGGCTCTGCACGCCGCCGCCGCCTTCGGGTGCACAGGCGCCCAGGGGCACCAGCAGGGCCAGGGCGGCCAGGCCGGCCGGCAGGTGCCTGGTCGCGGCGGAGCGCCCCGGGCGCAGAGGGGGGTTCCCAGGCAGAGCAGCGGGCATCACACCAAACCTCAGGGGGGCTGGACGTGGCGTGATCCTGTCATGGTCGACCGGCCGGCGCTGTGCTGCTGGTGCCGGGTGCGGATCAGGCGGCCTCGAGCTGGGCGAGCTGGGCTTCCAGCCGCTGCTTCAGGCGGGTCTGCACCAGGTTGCAGAGGTCATCGACCAGATCGCTGTCGGCATGCCAGATCGTGCGCACCCCATCCCGTTCGCAGCGCACCAGGCCGGCGCGCTGCAACTGGCCCAGCTGGCGGCTGATGTGCGACTGGGAGAAGCCGGTGGCCTCGATCAGGGCGGCCACGTCCATCGGTCCCTGCTTCAGCTGGCAGAGCAACTGCAGCCGTGCCGGTTCACTGAGGATCCGGAAGAACTGGCAGTACTCCTCGAGCAGCTGGGGAGAGGGCATGGTGCCCGGGCAGGCCATGGCTGTTCTTTATGACGCTAGAAGCATTGTGCCATGGCGTTCACCGCGCTGCCCAGGGGTGGAGGCGGCGCGGGGACCGGCGGCATGGATTGCGCTGGTCCCCTTTATGCGGCTATCGTCATACCAGTCTGCAGGGATGCCGCATGGCCGTTCCTTCCCCCGGGGGCATCGCCCCCACCGCTCCGGCGCCCACCGCTCCAGCGCCTGCCGTGGTGGGCTCCTCCCTCCTGGCCGCCGCCGCCGGTGGTGCTCCGCTGCTCCTGCGCCAGCTGTTCGATGCCGACACCGGCACCTACACCTATCTGCTCGCCGATGTGGCGAGCCGGCAGGGCGTGATCATCGATCCGGTGTACGAGCAGCACCGGCGCGACCTCTCCCTGGTGCAGGAGCTGGGCCTCGAGCTGGTGGCCTCGCTCGACACCCACGCCCATGCCGATCACGTCACCGGCAGCTGGCTGCTGCACGAGGCCACCGGCTGCGCCATCGGCCTGGCCGCCGCCGCCGGCGCCGAGAACGTGACCCTGCCCCTGGCCCATGGCGATCGGGTGAGCTTCGGCCGGCGCTTCCTGGAGGTGCGCAGCACGCCGGGCCACACCAACGGCTGCGTCACCTACGTGCTCGATGACCACGCCATGGCCTTCACCGGCGATGCCCTGCTGGTGCGGGGCTGCGGCCGCTGTGATTTCCAGCAGGGCAACGCCCACACGCTGTGGAGCTCGATCACCGGCCAGATCCTCACCCTGCCGGACAGCTGCCTGCTCTATCCCGGCCACGACTACACCGGCCGCGGCGTCACCTCCGTGGCGGAGGAGAAGGCCTTCAACGCCCGCCTGGGGGGCAGCGCCACCGAGCGGGACTTCGTGGGGCACATGGAGAACATGAAGCTGCCCCATCCCCACCGCATCGCCGAGGCCCTGCCCGGCAACATGCGCTCGGGCCGGCCGCGGCAGCCGGAGCCCCAGGCCAGCTGGGCGCCGCTGGTGCGCAGCTACGCCGGTCTGCCGGAACTCTCCCCCGCCTGGGTGGAGGCCCACAGCGGCGAGGTGGCCCTGGTGGACGTGCGGGCACCCGAGGAATTCACCGGCCCCGACGGCCGCATCCCCGGCAGCCAGCTCCTGCCCCTGCCGGAGCTGGAGGCCCGGGCCGCCGAGCTGCCCCAGGACCGCCCCCTGGTGCTCGTATGCCATTCGGGCAGCCGTTCGGCCCTGGCCACCCAGCAGCTGCTGAAGGCCGGGCGTCAGCAGGTGGCCAACCTCCGTGGCGGCCTGCGCCGCTGGCGCGACGAGGGCTACCCGGTGGAGACCGGCGCCCCGCCGGCCGGAGCCTGACGCCCCGGCACCCCTTCTTGCTTCCGACCTGATTCCCCCCACCCCAAGCCACCTCCCATGACCACGACCTCCCCCCCCACCAACCTCGGCGCCACCCCCCCCACCGAGCTCGCCCGCATCTCGCCCCAGGAGCTGGCCGACCGGCTGGCCGCCCGGGCGGTGACCGTGATCGATGTGCGTGAGCCGGTGGAATACGCCGGCGGTCACATCGCCGGCAGCATCAACGTGCCGCTGGCCCGCCTCAGCCGCACGGAGCTGCCGGGCGGCCCCCTGGTTCTGGTGTGCCACAGCGGCAACCGCAGCGCCAAGGGGCTGGCCCAGCTGCTGCAGCAGGGCCACCCGGAGCCGGTGGTGGACCTGGAGGGCGGCGTGCCCGCCTGGCAGCAGGCCGGCTACCCCGTGCGTCGGATGGCGGGGGCGCCGCTGCCGCTGATGCGGCAGGTGCAGATTGCCGCCGGTTCCCTGGTGCTGCTGGGGGTGATCCTCAGCCAGACGGTGGCGCCGGGCTGGATCTGGCTGTCCGGCTTTGTCGGGGCCGGCCTGGTCTTCGCGGGGATCAGCGGTTTCTGCGGCATGGCCCGCCTGCTGGCGGCCATGCCCTGGAACCGGGTGACGCTGTGATCGAGGCCACGGCCCTGCTGCTGCTGGCTGGCGGTGGGCTGATCGGCTTCCTGCTGGCGGTGCTGGGGGCGGGAGGTTCGATCCTGCTGCTGCCCCTGCTGGTGAGCGGCGCCGGGCTGCCCACGCGGCAGGCGGTGCCCCTGTCGTTGATCGTGGTGGCCCTGCTGGCCCTGGGGAACGTGGGGCCCTACCTGCGCCGTCGCCAGGTGGCCCTCCGGCCGGCCCTCATCCTCGGCATCCCCGCCCTGGCCGGCAGCTGGATCGGCGGCAGCCTGGTGAAGGCCGGCCTCATCCCCGAAGCCGTCCAGCTGGGGGTGTTCACCGTGGCGGCGCTGGTGGCCTCCTGGCTGCTCACCCGCCCTGGGCGCCACCCTGCCGAGGCCACCCTGCCCCGCGGCCTCGCCGGCGCCCTCCCCCTGGCGGCCCAGGGGGTGGTGGTGGGCCTGCTCACCGGCATCGCCGGCGTAGGCGGGGGGTTCGCGATCGTGCCGGCTCTGGTGCTGATCGCCGGGTTGCCGATGGCCCTGGCCAGCGGCACCAGCCTGGTGCTGATCGCGGTGAACGCCGGGGTGGCCCTGCTGGCCCTCGGCCACTGGCCCAGCAGCGCCGTGCCGCTGCTGCTGCCCCTGCTGGTGGGTGGCGCCGCCGGGGCCTTCCTGGGGCAGTGGCTGGCTCCCCACCTTCCCGATCGACGCCTGCGGCAGGGCTTCTCGGCCCTGCTGATCGGTTCGGCCCTGCTCACCGGAGCGGAGGCCTGGCGCCGCCATGAGCCCGTGGCCCCTGCGGCCGTGCCTGCCGCCCCGATGGCCCGCTCCGGACCCCGGGCCAGTACTCCTGCCCCTTTCGCCCACCCCTGATGGACCAGCGCGTCTTCCAGTTCCGGCTGCGCAGCAGCCATCCCGCCCCCGAGCGCGCCACCAGCGCCCTGGTGGTGGAGTTCCTCACCCCGGCGGGGCTGTGGGAACCCCAGCAGCTCAGCCTCACCATGCCGGGCTTCCGGCTCTACCTGATCTCCCTGCTGCTCTGTCAGCACACGTACCTGGTGGCCAACGCCCGCGAGCGGCGGATCCCCCTGGCCACGGTGGAAGCCGCGTTCACGGTCCGCACCAGCAGCACCTGGATCGTCGAGAGCGTCGAAGGCGACTTCCGCATGCGCCTCGATCCCGCCGCCACGGTCGAGGAGCGCGGGCTGGCCGACGCCGAGGCGATCGCCTGGATGCAGGAGCGCATGGCCCTCTGCCCGATCTCCCGCAATCTCCCCGAGGGGGTGCGCAAGCGGATCGCGCTTCAACCCGCCGAGGCGCCGGCCTGAGCAGGCCCGAGCGGGATCAGTAGCCCGAGGAACCGGGCGGCGGAGCGCTGGCGGGCGACTGCTGCAGGAAGGCCAGCAGCGGCACCCGCTGGGCGTGGTCGTAGCCCACCGGCAACCAGACATCCCCGGCGGCGGTGCCGAAGTGGATCTCCCAGTGGTAGAGGCCGATGTAGGCGCGCGGATCCTCCTCGATCAGGGAGGCGTAGTGGAGCACCGCCCGGCCGTAGTGGTCGCTGTTGTTGTACCCCCAGAGGCCCTTGCGGATGTCCTGGAGTCCGCCGCGGCGGACCAGGTAGCGGGCCGCGGCCTGGATGGCGTCGTGGGGATTGCGGATGTCCCCCTTGCCGATGCCCCGTTCGGCCCAGGTGGTGGGCAGGAACTGCATCGGCCCCTGGGCATTGGCGACCGACACCCCATCGATGCGGCCCATGCCGGTTTCCACCAGGTTCACGGCCGCCAGCACCTCCCAGGGGATGCCCGTGGCCGCCTCGGCCTCCCTGTAGTAGCCGATCAGGGCTTCGGCGGGCTCGGGTTCGATGATCCGCCAGGCCGGCAGGGAGGTGGGCTTGCGGCCGCCTTTGTGCATGGCCAGGAACTCGCGCCGGGCGGCGAGATGGCGGTCGAAGATGCTCTGCCAGCGGGGCTCGAGCTGGGCGCGCACCTGTTGGGCCAGGGCGTTGCGGTGGGAGAGCACGCGGTAGATCACCTGTTGCTGGTGACCCAGGTCGGGCAGCTCAGCCTCGGGGGTCTGCGGGGAGCGGAGGGCGGCCTCCACCTGGCCCAGCAGGGCGGCCAGCTGGCGGGGATCCGAGGGCACCAGGGGGTAGTGGCGGCCGTCGGCGGTGCGGCTCAGGGAGGGATCGGTGGGCAGCAGGCTGGTGAGCTGCGGCTGGGGCTGCTGGGGGACTGCCCGGGGTGCGGCCTCGGGGGCCCAGCTGCTGGCCAGGTAGGGACGCAGCCAGACTCCGAGCCCGAGCAGGGCCAGCGACCCCCCCAGAACGGCTCCAAGGCGGCGTTGCACGGCAAGGGGCATGGCCGTTCTCCCTGGTGATCAGGGTTCCGAGCCTATGGCGGCCGCCCCGATTGCCAGGGCGGACTTCCGCAGCTGGGGGTTGAGGTTCGTCTGGCGCGGAGTGCCCAGGGGGATGCCTGCCCCGCGCAGGTTCTGCAGCAGGCGCAGCCGGAATTCCCGGCTCACGTCCCACTGGCGGCCGGGGGCGGTGTCGATCCAGGTGGTGATGGTCAGGCCGGCGTGGCCGATCGCATCGAGGCCCAGCACGGCGGGTGGCGCCAGGATGCTGTCGGCCCAGGCCGGGTCCTGGTGCAGGTGCTCTCCGGTGGCGCGGGTCACCGCCAGGGCCTCGAGCGGATCGGCGTCACAGTCCACCTCCACGCTCACGTTCACCCGGGACCAGTTGCGGGTGAGGTTGTTGACCTGGGTGATGGCGCTGTTGGGGATGGTGATGAATTCCCCGCCGGGGCTGCGCAGCTGGGTCACGCGCAGGTTGAGACTCTCCACCAGTCCGGTGGCTCCGGCGGTGCTGATCACGTCGCCGACGGCGAACTGATCCTCCGCCAGGATCAGGAAGCCGTTCACCAGGTCGCGGATCAGGTTCTGGGCCCCGAAGCTGATCGCCAGGCCGAGCAGGCCGCCGATGGCCAGGATCGAGCTGCTCGGCACCCCCAGCACCCCCAGTCCGGAGAGCACCCCCACCAGGGCGATCAGCACCACCAGCAGGCCCTTGGTGGCCTCGATGATGGTGGAGAAGCGCAGGCGCAGCCTGCGGCTCTGGTCGGCGGCGCCGCCCTGCACCGGATGGCGCTCCTCCCAGCGGGCCTCGACGCGGTCGAGCAGGCGCGAGCAGAAGCGGATCGCCAGTGTGGTGCAGAACCACACCACCAGCAGCTTCAGCGGCAGGCCGGCGAAGTCGCGGCTGAACATGGCCAGCCCCGGGAACTGGCGCAGCAACAGGTAGACGCCCACGTACCAGAGCAGCAGCAGGGCCCAGAACAGCAGCCACTGCAGCAGGTTCCAGCCGCCCAGCCGCCGTTTGATCGGCAGGCGGTTCAGGGTGGCCTCCAGGAACCGGTGCCGCCCGAGCAACAGGCTGTCCTGGCCGGCACCTTCGTGGCCCTGCTCGGACGGGGACGGGGCCTCCTGATCGGCCTGGTCGCGGATCGCCTGCAGCTTCTGCTGCAGCACCAGCTGGCGTCGGGCGATCCGCCGTTTCAGGAAGAGGATCACGCCTGTGGCCACCACCATCGCCAGCAGGATCCGCAGGAAGCGCCACAGGCTGCGCGTGAGGTTCTCCGGCTGCAGACTGATGTCGTAGTCGCGGATTTCCCGCTCCAGCTCACGGCGCCAGCGCTGGGCCAGCTCCTGCACCGGGACGCCATGGAAGTTGGCATCGGCACTGGTGACCGATGCCAGCACCATCGGACGGGGATGGTCCTCGTCGCGCACCGTGATCACGGTGACGTTGTTGAGCTTGGCCGTCTCCACGCGCATGCTGTCCCCACCCATGCCCCGCTCCAGGGCCGCCAGCTCCACCCGGGCATGGATCTCGCGGGCCCGCTGCTCCACCGGAACGCTTCCCTCCGGCGGCTGGCTGCGGTCGTAGACCGTGGGGGAGGCGATCTTGAACAGTTCGCGCCCGTTGATCGGTGAGGTCACGGCGGACACCTCGATGTCGCCGAACCGGTTCACGCTCTCCGGCACCACCCGGCCATTGGTGCCGGTGAGGTTCTCGCCCAGGCTGATCTGGGCGTGGCCCGGGCTGGACGGCAGCCACACCAGCAACACGGCCAGCACAAGAGCGAGCACTGGACCCAGCAGCTGACGCGGCAGGGCGGCCGGAGCCCCGATCACCGCTCCGGCGGAGCCGCGCGGACCGGCAGGTCGCTGCGCTCTTGGTCGGGTCGGGCGGGTCGGCACCATGCTCCGGACGCTGTTGCAGGGATGGTTACACAGCCAGCCAGGGCCCGGCTTCGCCAGGCTGGAGCCCGTATCGGACCGCGCACTGGAGCTCGGCAATGGCCATTCGTCCCGTTCTGCGCCTCGGGGATCCCCGCCTGCGTCAGGTGGCGACGCCGCTCTCTGGCGAGGCGATCGGTTCCGGGGAGCTCCGCGCCCTGCTCCAGGATCTGCGCGACACCATGGCCGCCCGCGATGGCGCCGGCCTGGCCGCACCCCAGATCGGCGTGCCGCTGCGGGTGGTGATCTTCGGGGTCAGCGCCAATCCCCGCTACCCCGAGGCACCGCCGATTCCTGAGACGGTGCTGATCAATCCCCTGATCTCGCCGCTCGGCCTGGAGCGCGAGAGCGGCTGGGAGGGGTGCCTCAGCGTGCCGGGATTGCGGGGTCGGGTGCCCCGCTGGAGCCGTATCCGCTACGAGGGCCTCGACGCGGAGGGGCGTCCCCTGGCGCGGGAGGTGGCGGGCTTCCATGCCCGGGTGGTGCAGCACGAGTGCGATCACCTCGATGGGGTGCTGTTCCCCGACCGGATCGAGGAGCGCACCACGTTGGGCTTCACCGAGGAGCTGGCGGCAGCGGGGCTTCTCCCGACCGCGGGCTGATCGCTTCGCCCAGCTGGCGCGGGCAGGGCCAGCTCAGGCGGCCTGGGCTGCCTCCGCCGTGGGGTCGCCTTCGAAGAAACGGCGCAGGTTCACGCCGGCCTCGAAGGCGGCGCGGCTGAGATCCGCCTGCTGCTCCGGGCTGAGGCCATCCCAGAAGGCGTGGAACAGATCCAGCGAGGCCTTGCCCATGCCGACCACCCCCACCAGCGTCAGCGGCAGGCTCATCCAGGGGAAGACCAGCAGCACCACCCCCAGGGCGGCGCTCACCACGGCCCCCTGCTTGCTGGATTCCCAGACCGTGGCGCCGATCGTCTGGATCTGGGTGGCACGGTCGATCTCGCCGCGGCGCCGCATCGCTTCGGTGCGCATGGCGCTGAGCAGGGCCTGGTAGATCGCGTAGACGGCGATGCCGCCGAGGGTGGATTCGGTGACGAACTCCCCCCCGCCCAGGGCGCCGCCGCTGCCGTTGAGATCCAGGGAGGCCAGGCCTGCCGCCGGGGCGACTTCCCAGCCGGCGCGTGGAATGCGGAAGGGATCGCGTTCGCGGCCCATGGCTCGGGATCGTGCAGGTGAGACTCATTCTGACCCGGTTGCCGCGGCCTGGGGGCCCTGAGTACAGCGAACCGCCCCCGGCACAGGCCGGGGGCGGCATGGATTCAGGACCGGTGAGGACGGTTCAGCGCCGGGTTCAGCCTTCGACCTTCACGGCCACGGAGGTCACCTTGTGGGCCTTGGGGGCGGTGATGGTGAGCAGCCCGTCGCGGTAGACGGCGTTGAGCTGCTGGGCCTCGATCGGCATCGGGAAGCGGAAGCTGCGGCTCCAGGTGCCGTAGCGGAACTCGCTCAGCAGCGGGCCGGCCCCGGCGCTGGGCTGCTGCTTGGAGGTCTGGGCGCTGCCCGCTTCAGCCTGTCGCTCGGCCGCCGGTGCGGACCGCTGGCTGCGGCGCTCGGCGCTGATCACGAGGGTGCGATCGGTGGCTTTGACGTCGATCGCGTCGCGGTCGACGCCGGGAAGTTCGAGCGTGATCGCATACCCCTCGGGAGTTTCATGGACCTCGGCGGCGGGTACACGCTCGGCTCCCTGCAGCTGCTGGGTGAGTTGTTGCTCGAGGCGATCGAACAGTTCGAAGGGGGAAGATGTACGCAGACTCAGCATGGTTCTGGTGGCGAAGGTGCGGTGGTGGCGGGGTCTCATCGCCCCCGTGGCAACACTGTCGCCGCTGCCGAAAGGTTCCGGGATCGGGTGAACCGAACGCCGCGATTCGGCCCTCACGACTGTGTTCGGCAGACCGCCATCGGTTGGAGGGCGAACCGACCGTGGCTCGAGCTCCCGGCCGGGATCGGCCTCCTGAACCACGCCCCACAACAAAGCCCCACAACAAAGCCCGGGACAGCTGTCCCGGGCTCTTGTCTGCTCAGCCGTGGTGCCTGCCCGGAGGGGCGGGGCGCAGCTGTGCGGTCGGTGGATCGTCAGATCGCTGGTGTATGAGGTTGTGGTGGCGGAGCTGCCGGCGCTGGCACCTGGGGCCAGGTGTCTAGGGGGACGTCCCGTCGGATCCGGGGCACCTGGGAGCGAGGTCGAGGACTGGCTCGTGAACGGTGCGGTGGACGGCGACGGCTGAAGGGGGTGATACAGCCTGCGACACGCCTGGGACGTCAGTGATCCGTTGAGAGTGTTGGAGCAGGGGCCGGATCGTCAGCGCGCTCCTGAAGTCTGCTGCGGGGGGGTGTCTTCCATCCGTGGAGCCTCCGAATCCCGATGCGCACAGCTTCGTCGAGCAGCCCCGGCGGGGCAATGGGTGTTTGTGCCTGTCCTTGGGGCCTGGCCCTGGGGCTGGCCGGATGCTCAGGCGAAGGACACGTAGTCGCGGGGGTTCTGGGGGAGGCCGTTGTGGAAGATCTCGAAGTGGAGATGGGGCCCCGTCACCCCGCCGGTGGCTCCCACCACCCCGAGGGGCTCTCCCTGGCGGATCGTGGCGCCCTGGCGCACATCGATGCGGGCCAGGTGGGCATAGGCGCTGGTGAGTCCATCGCCGTGGCTGATCTCCACGAAGTTGCCGTAGCCCGACACCACCCCGGCGATCACCACCGTGCCGGTGGCGGACGCCACCACCGCCTGGCCGGCATTGCCGCCGATGTCGATGCCCTTGTGCAGCCGCAGTTCCCCGGTCACCGGATGCACCCGGTTGCCGAATTCACTGGTCACCACGCCGCCCACCGGCGCGCGGAAGCCCGTTGGCTTCCCCTGGCCCGCCGGAAAGACCGGTGGTGGTGCCTGCAGCAGTTTGGTGGCGAAGGTGGGCCCCAGCAGCTGGGTCTGCATGGTGTCGAGGTACACCGCCTGGCAGAACAGGATCAGGGCCCGTTCGGTGATCGGTCCGTAGAGCCCATCGAGATCGCCGCCATAGGCGCCGATCTGGCGGAGCTTGCCCTGGATGTCCCGCAGCAGATTGGTTTTCTGTTCCTGCAGGGCATCGAGGCCGATCACCTTGCCGGAGTCGATCAGGTCCTGCAGGGTGTTGATGGCGGGCACGGTGCCGCATTGAACGGGGGCGCTGCTGTTTTAGATCTGGCCTCGGGTTCTGGCCTGGTTTCCATGCAGCGTTCGAGGCCTCCGGCCGGCGGGGATCGCCCGGGCCTGCGCCGTGCCGAGCGGCAGGCCCGCTGCTGATGCCGGCACCCGGGGCCCTGGCCGCGGCCCTGACCGCGGCCCTGATCCAGCTCGAGGGCCCGGCGCTCCGGCCCGGATCCCTGGCGGGTTCGGTGAGCCTGCCGCTGGAGCGCGCGGCTGGGGGAGACACGCCGGTGCTGAGCCTGCAGAGCGCCGGCCGGCCGGTGCGCTTCCTGGTCGACACGGGCGCCTCCTCCACCCTGGTCTCGCCGCAGCTCGTGCAGCGGCTCGGCCTTCCCAGCGCGCCCATCCCACCGGCCGACTTCGGCCTGGCCGGGGCCGGCCAGGGTTGCCGGGCCCTGCAGCCGCGGCGCACCACGCTGCCGGTGCTGACCGTGCTGGCCCAGCCCCAGCCGGCCGGCCGGGCCGAGGAACCCCTCAGCCTCCGGGATGCCGAGGCCCTGGTGCTGCCGGTGGGAGGACTGCCGCCGGATGTCGATGGCGTGCTGGGGGCCCCCCAGCTGCGTCAGCTGCCCCTCTGGATCGACCCGCTCGGCGGCAGGCTGGCCTTCGGCCGCCAGGCTCTCCACGCCGCGGCGGGGGCGGCCACCCGGGAGGTGACGGTCCCCCTCCGCTGGCACCGCGGCGTGCCGTTGCTGTCCCTCGCCACCGGCCGCGCTGCAGGCAGCGTGCAGGCCCTCGCCGACACCGGTGCGGAAGGACTGTTCATCACCCCCGCGCTGGCGCTGGCCCTCGGGTCGCCGGGACCGGGCCGGCCGCTGCGGGTGGCGGGCTTCTGCGGCGAGCAGCCCGCTCGCTGGATCCAGGTCCACGGGCCCCGCCTGGGGGCGGGCCCTGCCGCTTCGGCGCCTCCACTGCAGGCGATCGTGACCGCCAACCCGGTGTTCACGGCCCTGGGCATCGAGGCGATCGTCGGGCAGGAGCTGCTCCGCCCCCATCGCCAGCTCTGGCGCCTCGATGCCATCCCGCCCTCCCTGCGGCTTCGCTAGGCGGCACCGCCAGCCAGGACGCCGCGGTGGTTGTGGGCCGAGGCGGCCGGCACGATGCTTGGGGCCCACGTCACGACGCACCGCCATGGGGGCTCTGATGGCCTATGTGGTGCTCAAGGGTCTCGAGAGCACCGTGGTGCGGGCCTTGCAGCTGCTCGGTGTGCGCCATTCCGTCGATGGTCTCAACCCCATCAGTGCCTGCAACCTGTTCTTCTTCGCCCTGCTCGTGGTCGGATTGAGCCTGATGGCCGCCGACCGGTCGGCGCTGCGCCGGCAGCTGCCGGGGCTGGAGCGCCATCAGTGGCAGCTGCTGGGGCTGGACATGCTGGCCGGGAGCCTGGCAGGGCCCCTGGGCAGCTACATGGCGATCGAGGCCCTGGCCGTGATCGAGAAGACACTGCTGTTCACCCTGGTGCTGCCGGTCTCGGCACTGCTGTCGTGGCTGTGGCTCGGCGAGCCGCTCCCCCGTCGCTTCTGGTTCACCACCGCCGTGATCGGCCTGGGGCTGGTGCTGGCTTCGGCGGGCCGCGGGGAGCCGATGGGGATGGACCGACTGGCCGGGCTGGGCTGGGGGGGCCTGGGTGTGGCGGGCTTTTCCTGCAGCGCGGTCACGGCGCGGCGGCTGGGGCGGGAGGGTCTCGGCATCGGCCTCACCACCGGGCTGCCGTCGCTGCTGGCCGCCCTGGTGTTCCTCGGGATCGGGCTGGTGCTGTTCGGGCCGGAGCACTTCATGCACCTGCAGCTGTGGTGGGTGGCCGGGGTGATCGGCCTCTATGCCCTCACCGTGGTGCTGGGCAGTGAGTGGAGCCTGCGCCTCTGTTACCGCCGCTTCAGCGTGGCCACCGTGGCGATCGTGGGCTCGCTCACCCTGGTGGTGTCGGTGTTCAGCGCGGCGGCGGTGCTGGCGGAACCCCTGGGCCTGCCGGTGCTGCTGGGCACGGCGCTGGTGCTGGTGGGGGTGCTGCTGGCGGTGCGGCGGGTGCCCTCCCAGGCCTCGGCCAGCGTTCTTTCAGTCAGTGACGCCGAGGCTGGACCAGGCGGGGTGTGTTCACGATGAAGGGGTCCCTTGCCGCTTCGCCATGCTCCTGAGACCGTCATCCCCCGGCCGCCTATGGGCGGGATGCCTGGCCGGCAGCCTCGCCTGTGGGGCCCTGCTCGCTCCCCAGCCGGCCTCGGCGGGGCCCTGCACCTTTCTTCAGCCGATCGGCGGCACCGGCCCGATCGTGAAGAAGCGGGTGCAGCGTCCCAAAGGTCCGATCGGCTCGACGATCGGCCGCACCAACTGGAACACCGACTTTGCGGTGGACGGCTCCTACAGCAGCTACAAGCTCTTCTTCACGGCCGACTCCACCGACGTGGGGAGCTACCCGATCGAGGCCTACCTGAAGTTCACCGACGGCAGCAATCTGCGGGTCGTGAATGAAACCCTGAAACCCGCGCTGGGCACCGGCAAGATGTTCGGCCCGTTCCCGGCGGTCCAGGGCAAGCGCGTCAGTCAGGTGAACTTCAAAGTCGGAACGGCCAAGGAGCCCGGCTCCACCGGCTTCAGCTACCGGATCTCCGTGCAGGGCTGCCGCTGAAGCCAGGGTCCCCCATCCGGGGGGATGGTCCGGCTCACCGCACCGCTGGTGGGTGTCGGTGAGCTGGCCCGGGGGCAGGGGCCAGGGGACGGACGGTCCGCCATCGGCAATTCCGGACCCAGCCGATGGCGGGGCCTCGCCAGACTGCGCAGAATGGGCTTCCATCTCGCAGAGCCCGTCAGCTGCTCGATGCCCTTGTGCCAGACGGGGATTCGCCCAGGGCCTTGCCGGATGCATGGCTTGATGCGCTGGCGCGCCAAGGCCTGATTCACGCTCTCAAGCATTCGTCTTAAGCACTCGCCCAGGCTGGGGAATGGTCATCTTTCACACCATCCTTCTCGCCTTCCTTCTGGAGCTGGTGCTGCTTGCGGTGTTGTTCATTTGCCGCAAGCGCAGGCTTCCACCCATTCCGGTGCGGCTGCCCACGCTGGCCATCATCAGCTGGCTGGTCATCACCATCCTGCGCCAGCAGTCGTTTCCCCCTGACGTCCTTCCCTGGCTGGACACGGTGCAGCTGATCACTGCCAGCTATGCCTATCTGCAGCTGTCGGTATGGCTGACGCTGGAATTTCCCACGATTCTCTCCTGGTGGCCACGCCCACCCAAGATCCTGCGAGATCTTGGCTTGTTGGTGATTGCTGGGGTGATCACGGTGGTTGTCCTGCAGGAACAGGCACGCATCAACGTGGTGGGCCTGGTGACCACGTCTGCCATCCTCACAGCCGTGATTGGCCTGGCTGCTCAGGAATCCCTCAAGGATTTTTTCGCCGGCATTGTTCTACAGCTTGATTCGCCCTTCCAGGAGGGCGACTTCATCGTCGTCAGTGATGAGATCGAAGGGTGGGTCGTGTCGTTGACCCTGATGAGTACCCGCCTTCGGCACGTGCATGGTGCCCTGATCACCATGCCCAACAGCAGGATGTGGTCGACGGAGATCCGACGCTTCGGGCCCTCTGGCCCGATCGCCCGTGAGATTCATCTCAACCTCGACCTCACCCTGCCGCCGGAGCGGGCCACGGAGCTGTTGATGCAGGTGGCTCGGCGCCATCCATTGGTGTTGGCCGAACCTGAACCGACGGCCTTTGTGTATGCCTATGCGGATCATGCCATCACCTATGAACTGGAAGTATGGCAGGAAGATCCAACGGATAACGGCTTCGATATTCTGCGCGGCCAGTTGCTTGCGCAGATCTGGTATGTGCTGGAGCGGGAGGGTACAACCCTGCCCTATCCGGTTCGTGAACTGCGGCCCAAGCGTCTGCCGGCCCCCATCGATGATCCGGCTGGTTATGGCCTGGAAGCTCGGGTGGATCTGCTCAGGGAGAATGTGCTCTTCGGCCACCTCAGTTCCGAACAGTTGGAGCGGATCGCTCCGCTGACCCGATGTCTGCGCTTTGCGGCCGGGGAGGCCGTGGTGGTGGAAGGGGATGAGGGTTTTGCGATGTTCCAGGTCGTCACTGGCCGTGTTCAGGTCATCAAGCTGATGGAGGGCGGCATCGAGAAGAAGGTCGCTGAGCTCGGTGTCGGAACAATCTTCGGCGAAATGAGTGTGTTCACGGACCAACCCCGTACCGCCACCGTGCGGACAACGGAGGAAAGCGTGCTGCTCGAGGTGGAGCGCAACGACCTGCGACCCCTGCTCGAGGGCAATCCCAGACTGGTGGAACGTCTGGCCCAGCTGGTCAATGACCGCCGCGCCCAACTCACCACCCTGAGTCAGGAGGTTCAGGAAGCCCAGGCCAACCAGCTGCTGCAGCAGATGATGGCGATGTTCAGCACCCTGACCGGCGGAGATTCCCGGGAGAATCTGGTCAAGCGTGTCTGAGCCGGCTGCGCGAAGGGGGAACCTCGTTCCCCCCCCCCCCCGCGTGATCGTCCTCTGCGAGCGTCCTGTGCGATCGGGATTGAACCCCTTCGGGACGGGCTGGCAGCCTCGGGATCGGCTTCGGGATCGGACTTGGCCTCGGGCAGGATTGGTGATTGACGCGGATTCCGATGGCCGACCACGAAGGACAGACGCTGAGCCCCAGGGAAATGATCCGGGCCCACGCCTATCCCCTGCTGGCGGCGATCAGCAGCCTGAGCCTGGTGGCGATCGCGGTGCTGATGGTGCCCGGTGCTGTGCGCGATCACCGCTACAACCGCTGCATCGACGAGCAGATCCGGTTGCGGGCCTCGGACCGGCTCCAGGGCCAGGGCGGGCCCGGCAAGCTGATCTATCTGCGCGCCGTGGAGCACTGCGAGGGGCGCTGACGCCATTGGTTCTGCAGCCATGACCCCGGGGCCACCGGCCCAGCTGCTGTTGCTCCCCGGCGCCTCCGGCAACGCCGGCTTCTGGCAACCGGTGGCGATTCGGCTCCGCCATCGGGGGCAGCGGCTGGCTGGGCGGCTTCCATCGGCCCGGCTGGTGGTGCTGCCCGGCGGCGACCATGATCTGGCCCAGGAGCACGCGGCCACGGTCGCGCCCCTGATCGATCAGCCCCTGGGCACTACGCCAGCCGTCCCCCGGGGGAGGTGCATGGCCCGTTCCGCACCGATCAGGGCTGCGTGGTGCTGGATGTCTCCTTCCCCCAGCAGTGCCGGGAGATTGCCCCGTGACCCACCGGATCGCGCTGGCCGAGGTGGCGGATGCCCCTGCCGGCCTTCCCCCGCACCCTGGAGTTCTATGAGCGCGACGGCTTCGCCGGCAGCGGCGGCAGGAAGCTGCGGGCTCTGCTCTCGTGATCCGGATTCAACCGGGACGCAGGGGCAGCATCAGCAGCCCTGCCACCATCGCCCCACCCCCCGCCAGGCGGCCGGCCCAGACGCCGAACGGCAGCAACTTCTCCGCCAGTACGAACAGCGAGATGGCGGCGATCAGGCCCAGATTCATCACCCCTCCCACAAACAGCAACGCCATCAGGATCCAGCAGCATCCCAGGCAGTAGAGGCCGTGTTCGAGCCCCATCCGCACCGCGCCGCACCAGCCGGGCTGCCAGTGCCCCGAGAGGAAATGCACCGGGGAGCGGCAGTGGGCCAGGCAGGCGTGCTTGGCCGGGGTGAACTGGTAGAAACCGGCGGCGATCAGAATCGACCCCCCGATCCAAGGACTGCTGAGCACCAGCATCGGGGAGAGCAGCGCAGCCTGATCGAGGCCCCATTGCAGCAGGGTGGCGACCACTGAAAAGGCGCTCCAGACCAGCAGGTAGCCGCTCAGAAAAACCACCGATGGAGCCAGCACGGTGCCCTGATCCCTGGCCTTGCGAGCCACGGCGCCATAGAGCAGCACCATCGGCGCTGCTGAAGGCACCATCATCGCGATCATCATCACGATCCACATCGCCACCATCGCGGCGGCATCGCCGAGACTCCAGGCCTGCTCCCCCAGTGGCTCGGGGGCCATGGGTGCCTGCATGGTCGCCGCCATGTGGAGGAGATCCGCCCACGCCAAGGTGGTGACGAGGATGAGCGCTGCCGTGAGGAGCCAGCGGTCCCGACGGGCCAGGCGGAGCTGAACCTCAGCGGATGACCCCATCTTGATTCATGTGGAGTTCATTGAACTGGCCGTAGCTGTCACTCAGATCCAGGGTGATTCCGGCCCGCACGCGCGAGCTGCCTGAACCGATCTCGGCCTGGGTGTATTCGAACCCGTTGGGGAGATTGATCCTGGCCTGGAAGTCGCCCTCGCCGAAGGGGTTGGGGATGGGGGTGCCGGTGGAGTCCACCAGATCGGGAACGTGGATCCGACCACGGCGCGCTCCCACATCGATCTCCACGTGAACGGGGGCGTGCAGTGTCTCCAGCACGGAGGTCATCGTGCTGTTGAAGACAAAGAAGTGCGTGGCGCCCGGACGGGTGGCCTCGCCGTGCAGGATCCGTCGGAGAGCCTCCCTCTGCTCGGGGTCGGCCCGCTCATCGATGATCGCCTGCTGGGTGCCGTTGCCCTGCACGATCTCACCGGGCCACTGGAGCACCATCACCCAGCGCAGGCCGTCCAGCACGGTGGTGTTGAAGTGACCTTCCTCGATCACTCCACCCGCCACGGCCTCGCAATGGCCATGGGTGCTGGGAGCGTTGAACTGGCAGGGACAGCCCCAGGCACAGTTGCAGTTCGTGTACTCCATCCCATGGATCATCCAGGTGTCAGCCATCCAGGTATCAGCCATGGCGCCTCCAGCGGGATTGCTGTCTATCAACTTTAAATGGTGTTGATTGATGCCTCCAGGCGCAACGTGCCAATCGTTACCCACTGGTTCATTTCGCTACCTTTCTGATTCAGCCCTGTCTGATCAGCATCGCAGCCTTGCCACGGAAGGGCAGCCGTACTTTGTCGGTGCCCTGCAAGCAAGACCGCCAACAAACAAGACCGCCAACAAACAAGACGGCCAACAAACAAGACGGCCAACAAGCACCAGGACCCCTCGCCCTCGTGCTGGCCCCTGACATCCCCTCCAGGGGCGTCGCCGAGGCGTTCAAGCTCTCTCACCCCACCCGGCTCACCAGGTCCACCAGCACGGCGGCGTAGGTCTGGCGGTCCACCGGGGCCACCTCGCGGCCGTGCAGCAGATCCTGCATCAGGATCAGGTGCACCAGGGCGCCCATGAACACGCGGGCCCGCATCTCGGCGTCAGGGCCGGCCGGCAGGGCTTCGAACAGGTGCACCACCTGGGCCACGCCGGTGCGCTCCAGCTGGGCCACGAAGGTTCTGGCCAGCTCGGGGAAGCGCTCCGACTCGCCGATCACCAGGCGCAGAAAGGAGAGGAACGGAGGCTGGCCCTCGCGGCTGGCCAGGCAGCGGGCGGCCAGTTCGCGCAGGGCGGCGGCGGGCTCGCTCGGCAGGGCCTCCCGGGGGGAGGCGCCGAACAGCTCGCTGAGGCGCTCCCCCACCAGCTGTTCGGTGAGGGCGCGGAACAGGGCCTCCTTGTCGGAGAAGTGGCTGTACACCGTGGCCTTCGACACGGCTGCCGCCCTGGCGACGCGGTCCATCGAGGTGGCGGCGTAGCCGTGGCGGAGGAACTCGCGGCGTGCCCCTTCGAGGATCGCATTCCGCTTGCGCAGGGTCCGCAGGCCCCGGGCGCCGTTGGCGGCCGCCTCGGCAGAGGGCATGGCAGAGGGCACGGCAGAGGGCATGGCGCGGCCCGCTCCACAAACTGAACTGAACGGTATAGTAACTGCATCTGGGAGGGCGAGCGATGGCGTTCCCGCGGCTGCCACTCATGCCCCGCCTGCCACGCATGCCGCACCTGCCACCCCTGCAGCGGCGCAGCTGGTGGCTGCTGGGCGGTGGCGCCCTGGTGCTGGGCCTGGCGGTGCTGGCCGGCCGCGGTCTGCTGCAGCGGCCGGCTGCACCATCAGCGCCCACCGTGCAGCAGCCGATCCGCACCGTCACGGCCCTGGGGCGGCTGGAGCCGATCAGCGAGCTGCGCACGATCGCGGCACCCACCAGCGGAGCGGGCCAGCCCACCCTGCTGAAGCTGCTGGTGGAGCGGGGCGAGGCGGTGAAGGCCGGCCAGCTGCTGGCGGTGCTCGACAACCAGCCCCAGCTGGAGGCCGCCGTGAACGCCGCCCGCGCCGAGGTGAACCTGGCCCGCTCGCGGCTGGCCATCGCCCGCGCCGACGCCGGCAGCGGCGAGGCCAGCCAGCTGGCCAAGGTGCGCTCGCTCGAGGCCCAGCAGCGCACGGCGACCACCGAGGCGCGGCGCTACCAGAACCTGTATGCCAGCGGCGCCGTGTCGGCGGAAGACCGCGACAACCGTCAGCTCACGCTCGACACGGTGAGCGCCGCGCTCGAGGAGGCCCGGGCCCTGCTGGTGCGGCAGCAGGCCCGCAGCACGGCCGGCACCGGCGGCGTGGACCTCGACGTGGAGGCGGCCCAGCGCGGCCTCGAGCAGGCCGAGGCCAACCTGGAGCGGGCCGTGGCCAGCCGTGATGACAACCTGATCCGCGCTCCGATCGCGGGCACCGTGCTGCAGGTGTTCGCCCGCGCCGGCGAGGCGCCCGGAGCCAGGGGGATCGTGCAACTCGGCCAGGTCGGCCGCATGCAGGTGGTGGCGGAGGTGTACGAGAGCGATCTGCCCCGGGTGAAGCCGGGCCAGCCGGTGCGGATCACCAGCCCTGCCCTGGAGCAGCCCCTGGAGGGGCGGGTGGGGCAGATCGGCGCCATCGTGCTGCGCCAGAACGTGATCAACACCGATCCCAGCGCCAACACCGACAACCGGGTGGTGGAAGTTCGTGCACCACTCACGCCCGAGAGCAATCCCCTGGCCGCCCGCTTCACGAACCTGCAGGTGCGGGTGGTGATCGGCCCATGAGAACACCGCTCGGCTGGCTGCAACTGCGCCACGACCGCGGCCGCTTTCTGGTGGCCCTGGCCGGCATCGCCTTCGCCGACCTGCTGATGTTCATGCAGCTGGGCTTCCAGGCGGCCCTGTATGACAGCAACACCCGCCTGGATCGCTCCTTCAAGGCCGATGTGGTGCTGATCAGCCCCCGGGCCCTCAACCTGCAGAACCTCTCCACCTTCCCGCGCCGCCGCCTGCTGCAGGCCCTCGATGTGCCCGGCGTCACGGACGCCCAGGGGCTGTACATCCGCACCGTCACCTGGCGCAATCCCCAGACCCTGCGCAGCGCCACGGTGCAGGTGCTGGGCTTCGACCCCGATGCCGATGTGCTGCGCCTGCCGGAGGTGATGGCCCAGGCCGATCTGCTGAAGCTCCCCGACACGGTGCTGTTCGACCGGGGCGCCCGGGGACAGTACAAGCAGGCGATCGCCCGGATCGACCGGGGCGAGCGGGTGACCAGCGAGATCGAGCGGCGCACGATCACGGTGGGCGGGCTGTTCCGGCTGGGGGCCTCGTTCGGGGCGGACGCCACCTTGATGGCCAGTGACCAGACCTTCCTGCGGATCTTCCCGCGGGTGAGCGCCGCCAGCGTGAGTGTGGGCCTGCTCACCCTGGCGCCGGGGCAGGCCACGGCACCGGTGGTGGAGGCCCTGCGCCGCCACCTGCCGGACGACGTACAGGTGCTCAGCGATGCCGACTTCGTGGCCTTCGAGGAGAACTACTGGCGGGTGGCCAGCCCGGTGGGCTTCATCTTCGGCCTGGGCACGGCCATGGCCTTCGTGGTGGGGGTGGTGATCGTGTACCAGGTGCTCTCCACCGATGTGAATGCCCATCTGCAGGAGTACGCCACCTTCAAGGCGATGGGCTTCCGCAACCGCTACCTGCTGCTGGTGGTGGTGGAGCAGGCCCTGATCCTGGCGGCGCTCGGCTTCATTCCCGGCGCCCTGATGCCGCTGTGGCTCTACGCGGTGGCGGCGAAGGCCACCAGCCTGCCGATCGCGATGACGCTGCAGCGGGCGGTGGTGGTGTTCGTGCTCACCTTGGTGATGTGCCTGGCCTCGGGGGCAATCGCCACCCGGCGGCTGCAGGCGGCCGATCCGGCCGAGCTGTTCTGAGCCGGAGCTCCGCCATGGCCAGCGCGATCACGATCCAGGGGCTCAACCACCACTTCGGCCGGGGGGCGGTGCGGCGCCAGGTGCTGTTCGATGTGGCGCTGGAGGTGGCGGCCGGGGAGATCGTGCTGCTCACCGGGCCCTCCGGCTCGGGCAAAACCACCCTGCTCACCCTGATCGGCGGGCTGCGGGCGGCCCAGGGGGGCTCGCTGATCGTGCTGGGCCGGCAGCTGGTGGGCGCCAGCGCCCTGGAGCTCACCCTGGCCCGGCGCGAGCACGGCTACATCTTCCAGGCCCACAACCTGCACCGCAGCCTCACCGCCACCCAGAACGTGCGCATGGCGCTGGAGATGCGCGGCACCCTGAGCGCCGCCGAGATGGAGCGTCGCTCCCGGGCCCTCCTCGAGGCCGTGGGGCTGGGGGATCACCTGGAGGTGAAGCCCGCCCAGCTCTCGGGGGGACAGAAGCAGCGGGTGGCGGTGGCGCGGGCGCTGGTGGGGGAGCCGCCGCTGCTGCTGGCCGATGAGCCCACCGCCGCGCTCGACAGCCGCTCGGGCCGCGAGGTGGTGACGCTGATGCAGCGGCTGGCGCTGGAGCACGGCTGCACGATCCTGCTGGTGACCCACGACAGCCGCATCCTCGACATCGCCGATCGCACCCTGTCGCTGGAGGACGGGCGCCTGCACTGACACTTCTGCCAGAAGGAGCACTACTCCACCCGGAAGGTCACCCCCATCACGGCGGTGATGTCCTTCTCGATGGTGGTCGTGTCGTAGGAGCCGTAGCTGCTCATCTCGGTGGAGTTGGGCACGGTGATCTGGAAGGAGCCGGTGTCGGCCTGGGTGATCACACCGATGCGGGAGCCGGCCTGGCGGGCGATCTCGCGGGCGCGCAGGCGGGCATCGCGGGTGGCCTTGGCCAGCATGTCCACCCGTTTCTCAGGGAGCCTGGTGTAGGTGTAGGCGGGATCGTTGATGGTGAGCGGCACGCCTTCACCCACCAAGGCTCCGATCTGCCGGGCCACGGCGGCCACCTTGGCCACGTCGGGGCTGCTGATGCGGATCGGCTGGCGGGTGGTGAAGGTGGTGGACTGCAGGGCGCCGGTCCGGGAATCGCGCACGTCGGATTTGTCCGACTTGATCGGCTGGGGGCTGATGGCTTCGGCGGCGATGCCCTGCTGCCGCAGAAACGCGAGGGTGCGCTCCACCTGCGGTTGCAGTTGCTGGTAGGAGGCCTGCAGGCTGGGCGCGCTCTCGGCAACCTCCACCGTCCAGTCCACGAAGTCGCTGGAGATGCGCTCGGTGCTGGAGCCAGTCACGGTGATGGTGTCGTTGCCGCGGCGGAGGCCCTTCACCAGCACACTGCTGGCCACCACCAGGCCGGTGGCCAGCACGGCCATGGCGAACACGAGCGGTGGCGTGCGGCGCAGGGTGTGCAGGAGTGGAGAGAAACGTCCCATGGTCCAGGGCAGAAGTTCTTGTGCTGCTGACTTGTATGGCTGTCTTGATGTTGACTTTTTCTGGTCTGATCTGAATCAGAGATCTGATTTCATCTAGAGTATATCTGGTTCATTCAGAGCAAATCTGGCCATAAAGGCTTTCGCTGATCTTCGAGCCCAATGCGGCACCCCTCTTGAGATCTTGGCAGCCATCTTGTTTATCGCCAAGTTTTGTCTTTGCCAGCCCTCTGTTGCCCCATGCTTCTGCGTATCGGGGTTGTAGCTTGAGGCTTAGGCTGAAATCCTGGACTGCCCCCTTGTAGTCGCCAAGGTGTCTCTTGGCGTCTCCTCGATTGTAGTAAGCCATCGCAAAGCTGGGGTTTTTGGCGATGGCGTTCGAATAGTCTGTGATCGCTCCTGCCTTGTCTCCCGAGAAAAATCTTCTGACGCCGCTGTCGAAGTAGTCGGTGGCTGTCGATCGATCTTGATCATTGGGAGGGGTTGTTGGCTGGGGGTCGATGAGCTCTTTCTCTTGTATTGTCTTAATGCCGGAATCCGCGCTTTCGGCATTCACTTCTGGTTGTTGCTCCTGTGCCGTCGCGTCCTCTTTGATGGCAAGTCTGTCTCCTGCACTGATCTGCTCTGACTCTTTACTCCTGAGCAGCATCAAGCTCCAATTGAGTGATGCCAGGAAAAGCAAGATCAGCAAAATAGGGAGGAAATCGCCACGCAGCTGACTCGTCAGTCGTCGCATCTGAGCACCTGATGCTTCTCCCTTTGCACCGTAAGCCTTGAAAGGCTTTGTGTCACGGGTGTGGGGGGCGCCCTGCCGTGCCGCCGGCGGCGGCGAACGCCAGGGAGGACCGAGTCGCCGGCATCCGGACGGAGCATTGGGAAAATGGAGACCTGGGTGCTCCCCGACCCGCTCGTCGCTCACGGCCATGGTGATCACCTACCTGTTCTGCTTCCTTGCCGGGAGCCTGCTGATCGTGCTCGCGATTGCTTCAGGAGCCGACGCTGATCTCGATGGTGGTGACGGTATGGGTGGGCCCTTCAGCATCCTGCTGAGTACGCCGTTCTGGTCGTTCGGGATGGCCGGCTTCGGCCTCTGCGGACTGCTGATCAGCCTGATTGATCCTCAGCTGGCCCCGACCCTGTCGCTGCTGGTGGCCGCGAGCACGGGTCTGCTGCTGGGTTTCGCGGCCAGTCGCACCCTGCAGCTCCTGGGCGGCCGCCGTGTCAACAGCCTGGTCTCCAGCGAAGATCTCATCGGCTGCGAGGGTCGGGTGACGCTGCCGATGGATCCACGCCAGCGGGGGTTCGTGGAGGTCAGCGTGAGGGGCACCTTGATCCGCCGCCCGGCTGTGAGCACCTCCGAGCCCCTGGCCCTCAACGAACGCGTGATCGTGCTGAGCAACGAGGGGCACACCCTGACAGTCATCCGTGCAGACGATCTGTAAAGAAGTTGTCTCCTGTCAAGAAGTTCACTCGGGCCGCCCAACTGAAGAACTCTACAAAAATGAAGAAAGCCAGTACAAGCCTTCAGCGCCAAACCATGCCTGCTACACCGGCAGAGGCCGGGAGAACCAGCTCAGATGGCAACAAACGCCCTGTTCCTGCAGTCTTACCCACCACCTCTGCCCGTCAACAACCGTGACCCTCAGCTTGGCCTGATTCTCGGTGCCAGCTCTGGGATCTTCGTCGGACTGATCGCCCTGACGATCATCAGCAAATGGATGATCCGCATCTGCAGACCCCATGAAATGCTGGTGGTGACGGGCTCCAGAAGCCCTGACAGGGGCGAGGGCAGCAAGGGTTATCGGGTTGTGGCCAATGGTGGCTGGACCTTCGTCAAGCCCGTTCTGGAGACAGCTCGGCGCATGGATGTCACATTGCTGCCGGTGCTGGTTGAAGTCAGCAACGCCTACTCGAAGGGGGGCACACCGCTGAACATCCAGGCGATCGCCAACGTCAAGGTGAGCACCGACCCCGAGGTGCGCAACAACGCGATCGAGCGGTTTCTGGGCCGCGATCCCAGCGAGATCGTGCAGGTGGCCAAGGAAAACCTGGAAGGCAACCTGCGCAGCGTGCTCGCCCAGCTCACCCCCGAGCAGGTGAACGAGGACCGGCTGCGTTTTGCCGAGCAGATCGCCGACGACGTCGGCGAAGATCTCCGGCGGCTGGGCCTGCAGCTGGACACCCTCAAGATTCAGAGCGTCTCCGACGACGTCGACTACCTCAACTCGATCAGCCGCCGCCGCATTGCCCAGATCGTGCGCGATGCCGAGATCGCCGAAGCGGAGGCGATCGGCCAGGCGGAGCGCATCGAAGCGGAGATGGAGGAGGTGGCCGAGGTGATGCGCACACAGACCGCCACGGCGGTGCTGGAGAAGGGCAATGCGGTGCGCACGAAAGTGGCCCTGATGGAGAAGACGGCCCGCTCCGAAGAGGAGCGCACCCAGGCGGCCGAGCTGGAGGCCCGCGCCCGCGCGGAGCAGCAGCTGCAGAAGGTGCGGGCGGAGCTGGAACGGCTGCGCCTCAGGGCCGAGGCGGTGCTGCCGGCCCAGGCCCGCCAGAAGGCCGAGGAGCTGCGGGCCCGAGGCCGTGCCTCCGCCACGGCGGAAGACGTCAAGGCCAGCGCCCTGGTGAACGATCTGCTCACCGACGTCTGGAATGAAGCCGGCAGCACGGCCGAACTGGTGTTCCTGCTGCAGCAGATCGAGATGGTGCTGCAGCAGGCGGCCCGGCTCCCGGGTCAGCTGCATCTCAAGCGCATCACCGCCATTGACGGCAATGACGCCACCAGCCTCGCCAGTCTGGTGGCGCTCAATCACGTCGTCGTGCGTCAGTTCTTTGAGCAGGTTCACGAGATCCTCGGCATTGATCTGCTGGGGACACTCCGGTCCTCCGCCAGCAACTCATGATCTTTTTCGCCATCGGTCTTTCCGGTCTTGCCGGTCTGGGGGCTTTCTATGTGCTGCTGAGTCGGCTGTATTTCATCTGCCAGCCCAGTGAGGTTCTGATCCTTGCCGGTCTGCGCCGTCGCACCGGCAGCGGCAGCGCCGTGGGTTACCGAACGGTGCGGGGCGGCAGTGCCATCCGCATTCCCGTGCTGGAAGAGGTCATGCGCCTCGACCTCAGCAACATGATCATCGACCTCAAGGTGGACAACGCCTACTCGAAGGGCGGCATTCCCCTCAACGTGGCTGGGGTGGCCAACATCAAGATCTCTGGAGAGGAACCAGGCATTCACAACGCCATCGAGCGGTTGATCGGCAAGTCGCAGGATCAGATCCGCCACATTGCCAAGGAGACGCTCGAGGGCAATCTCCGCGGGGTGATGGCCAGCCTCACGCCAGAGCAGCTCAATGAAGACAAGGTGACCTTCGCTCGAACGCTGCTGGAGGAAGCGGAGGACGATCTGCAGCGGCTTGGGCTGGTGCTCGACACCCTCCAGATCCAGAACATCTCCGATGATGTGCGCTACCTCGACTCCATCGGTCGCAAGCAGCTGGTGGAGCTGCGACGGGATTCCCGCATCGCCGAGGCCGAGGCGGCCTCCCAATCGGCCGTGAAGCAGGCCGAAAACGAGCGCATCACCTCCCTGCGTCGACTCGACAAGGAGCTGGCCATCGCCACCGCCAACGCCCAGAAGCGGATCACGGATGCCCTCACCCGCCGCGACGCCATGGTGGCGGAAGTGGAAGCCGAGGTCGGAGCCGAACTGGCCAGGGCCGAGGCGGAGCTGCCGATGCAGGAGGAGCGGATCAAACAGGTGATCCAGCAGCTGGAGGCTGACGTGATCGCCCCGGCCGAATCGGAATGCCAGACGATGGTCGCCGAGGCCAAGGGGCAGGCCGCCACCATCGTGGAGCAGGGGCGCTCCCAGGCCGAGGGTCTGCGCGAACTGGTGCAGTCGCTGAAGCGATCCGGCGACGATGCCAAGCGTCTGTTCCTGCTGCAGAAGCTTGAACCCCTGCTCACCATGCTCAGCGGCACGGTCGGGGACATCGAGGTCGAGGAGGTGACCCTGATCGGCGAGCGTCAGGGGCAGGTGAACCTCTCGCTGGCCACCCTGCTGAAGCAGCTGCAGGACAGCACGGGCATCCGGCTGCTGCAGGGCGGCCAGCGGCCCTCCGAGCCCAGCTCCGACATGGTCCGCTGAGTGGGCCAGGAGACCGGGTCGCGGCAGGTCCCCTGGTTGATGGCTGTGTCGAGAGGAGGCAGCTGGCGCTGTTCCGCCAGGTGGGGGATCGGCTGCCATCAGCTGCTCCGCGACAGCGGTGCCGCCTACAGGTCCGAGGGCTCAGCTGCTGGCATGAACACCCTGGTGGCCAACCACACCTGAGCATCCATTCGGATCACCCGGCTTCATGATCTGAATCCTTCGTTACCTGTTGTCAGCTCGCCACCGCGGTGTTCAGCGTTCATCAAGGGATCAGCGCTATCGAGATCCACTCCCATGTGCCGGCTGGTCAACGGTGCTTGTCGTTCGTGTTGGCTTTCTTCCCCTTGCTGGCGCCATACGAGCTGGTTATCCGGCCCAACTGGAGCAGCTACTTCAATGTGTTCTTTCTGTTTGCGGCTGTCATTTCGCTGGGGGCTGTTGCCGTCAGTGCGCTGCTGTTCTGGGCTGCAATGGCAAGCCTGAATTCCATGCTCAGGTTCGACAAGGATGATGGCGTCTTCACATACTCGGCTGGCGCTCCCATTGTCCCGAGGCGCACCCTTCAATTCCGACTCAGAGAGATTGCACGTCTGTGGGTTGAGAAGCACGACTGGACCGATGGAGCGCCTAGCTACGCCCTGATGATTCAGATGTCTGATGGGCACAAGCTGCGATCGGGCTCCTCGTGGTCCAGGAGGGAAGTCGAAGACATCGTTCGACGACTCTCGACGTTTCTCGGTATGTCAGCGCCAGTCTGAGACATGGTGGCATCTCCACCACACGCTGCAGACGCACCCGCATGCGCCTCATTCTTCTGGGCAATGCTGGCGCTGCCGCCTGGATGCGTTCCTACCCGACCCGCGAAGCGGAGTGCGGCCTCAGGCTGCACCGGGCGCTGTTTGAGGCCTTCCCAGGGCGAAGCAGGGGGCTCAACCAGTCTGATCGCTACAGCATGGTGCCATGATTGTTTCCACGCTGGTTGCATCAACCTCATGGGCATGACGCTCCTGCTACGTGCTCTGGAACGGAAGGATCTTCGATTTGTTCATCGCTTGAACAACAATCGAAACATCATGTCCTACTGGTTCGAGGAGCCCTATGAATCCTTTGATGAGTTGGAGGAGCTCTACAGCAGGCATATTCACGACAATGCTGAACGGCGGTTCATCGCTGAAGACAGCCTGGAGCAGCTCATCGGGCTGGTTGAGCTGATTGAAATCGACTACATTCACCGCCGGGCTGAATTCCAGATCATCATTGATCCCGTCCATCAGGGTAAGGGCTTCGCCAGGGAGCTGATCGGCAGGGCGTTGGATTATGCCTTCAACATCATGAATCTCCATAAGGTCTATCTCGTGGTGGCCATTGAGAACCAGAAGGCGATTCATCTTTACGAAGACTGTGGCTTCGCGGAAGAGGGCTACTTCGTTCAGGAGTTCTTCAGTGGTGGCCGCTACCAGGATGTGAGGCGAATGTATATTCTGCAGGACACCTATTTGCAGCGTGTTCCCCTGCCGAATCCTTTGCAGGAGTCGGCGGACTCCGGCCCGGGGCGCTCATGCGCGGCACAGTCGCCGAGCCCGGTGAGCTGACTGGTGGCCTCGGGGCGCGTGGGTCCGACTGTCACGCTGGAGGGAAGTGGATGGTTCCCGATGAACGGTGCTTCCGGCCTTCGCCAGCTGGCGCCGCAGGCGATCCTGCTGGCTCTGCCCGTGGCCGCCGCCGCCCAGCCCCTGGCGGGGGGGCGGGCGGTGATCGGGCTCAGCTGCGAGCGCGACAGCTGGACGCTGTTCCGGCTGTCGCGGGCCGGCCAGGAGGTCTACAACTTCGGCGCCGATCCAGCCTGGAGCTACCTGCCCGCGGGCTCGATCGCCGGCACCAGGTTCTGCACCGAGCCGGTGCGGATCGCCGAATGAGGCCTCCCCCGTCACCGTCCGGGTCCCCCGGGGGTGCGAGGGTCATCCCGGCCGTGCTGCATGGCTTCGGCTGCATCCTTGTGCTGCCCTATGTGGCGCTGGCGCTGCTGTTTCTGGTCATCGGCGATCTGGCCCGCTCCAAGGGGCTGTTCGCCCTCCTCGAAACGGCCCTCCACCATCTGAACGGGTTTCTGGTCTGGGGGATCTATGGGCTGCCGCTGCTGTGGCTGGCTCTTGTGGTGATGGGCTTTGTGCCGAGTCTGCGGCGGGCAGGGGCGCTGGCTCTGGCGTTGCTGGCCCTGAGCAGTGGCCTGGTGATCGTCACCCTCTCCTCCACCCCGCTGCAGGCCGACGACCTGGTGTTCCTGCTGCCCTGCCTGGCTGTGGCCGGGATCAGTGCCTGGCGTTGGTGGATCCAGGCGCCCTGATCACCCCGTTGCTGCGTTGCGTTCCATGCCCTGCCAACCGATCCTGGTCCTCGGCGGCTTCCTGATCAGCCCCGAGGCCTATGCACCGATGCTCCAGCGGCTGGAGCAGCTGAGCGGCCAGCCGGTGCGGCTGGTGCCGGTGGGCAAGCCGGAATGGCTGCTCACGGTGTTCGCCTTCGCCTGGGCCCGCATCCTCGATCGCGTCGCCACCGCCGCCCGCGAGCTGGCCAGCCAGTCGCCCACCGGCCAGGTGACCCTGATCGGCCACAGCTCCGGCGGCATCATGCTGCGGCTGTTCCTGGATGACGCCCCCTTCCAGGGCCGCCGCTACGACGGCAAGGCCCTGGCGAGCGCGCTGGTGATGCTGGGCAGTCCCCACACGGCCCTCAAGGCCACGGTGCTGCGCCAGATGGTGCAGCGGCGCCTGCCGGGCTGCCCCTTCGCCGATCGGGTGCGCTACGTGTCGGTGGCGGGGGATCTGGACCTGGCCGAAGCCAGCCCGATGGCCCAGCGCCTGGCGCCCACGGCCTACCGCAACAGCACCGGCGATCCCCACGACCGCGGCGATGGCCTGGTGCCGGTGGCCTCGGCCCTGCTGGAGGGCTCCACCCCCCTGGTGCTGCCCGGCGTGGCCCATGGCGGTGCCTTCGGCACCAGCTGGTACGGCAGCCCCGCGGTGGTGGAGCGCTGGTGGGCGGCCCTTCAGGAGCCCGGATCGAGCAGCTCCGCCAGTGGCACGAAGCTGTAACCCCGGCGCCGCAGCGCGGGGATGATCCGCTGCAGGGCCTGGCGGGTGCGGCCGTTCAGGGCCGGGGTGTCGTGCAGCACCAGGATGCCGCCGGGGTGGGCGTTGGCGAGCACGAACCAGCGCACGAATCCCAGGGGCGGCTTCAGGGTGTCCCACGGGAAGATCGAGCCCAGCACCAGCCGGTAGCGGCGCCCCGCCAGCCACGCCAGCATGCGGTTGTGGAACCAGCCCTGGCCGGGGCGGCACCACCGCCAGGTCACCGATTCGGGGCAGGCGGCCCGCTCCACGCTCCGTTCGGTGTCGCGGAGCTGCTGCAGGAAGACGGCCTCCTCCAGGGCAGCGGAGCGCTCATCGCGCCAGAGGTGGTTGCCGAGGCTGTGGCCCTGCTGCAGCGCCCGGCGCGGGAAGGCCGGATCCCGCTCCAGATGGGAGCCGATCAGGAAGAAGGTGGCCGGCACCTGCAGCTCCTCCAGCAGCTCCAGCAGGGCCTGGGAGCCGGGGCCGCTGGGGCCGTCGTCGATGGTGAGTGCCAGCCGCTTGCGCGCTCCCGTGCCGCAGAAGATCACGCCCGGGTTGAGCGGCGCCAGCACGCCCCGGATCAGCAGCGAGGGCAGCAGCAGCCCGAACACCAGCAGATCCAGCACCACCACCAGGGCCAGGCCGGCCAGCAGCGGGGCCATGGCGCTCACGCCGGCGCCCTTCGGCCAGGCCACCAGCCACGCCACCAGCCGCGCCGGGCCTGCCGGGTGTGGCTGCCGTCGCAGAGGGGGTAGTGGTGGGAGCGGCCGCAGCCGCACAGCGTCACTGTGGTGGGCTGCTCCAACCGCAGTTCGTGGGAGATACGGCCCGTGCCGAGGTGGGCGCCATCACAGAACCAGCCGTGGCGACTGCGGCCGCAGCTGCAGAGCTGGTGAACGCCGGCCGGCAGATCGAGCCGGATCGGCCCCGCTGGCAGGGGCTGCTGCTCTTCCATCGGCGTGCGACCAGCTGGGAGTGGCGGTCACCGACCAGTCTGGGCCACTGAATTGGTGGGACTGAATCGTTGAGCGTTCGCAGAATGGCACCGAAACCTCTGCGAGAATGGGCCATCCGCATGGTCGTTGATGCGAGGCCGGCAGCAGCGCCATGGCCCTCTGTTCTCCTGCGTTTTGAACGAAGAGCGGATTCCGGCGAATCGTCCGCTCAGGCCCAGCGAAGGAGATCAGCTGCTGCGTGGCAGCGGACGGCCACGGGCTGCTTTCTCGGGGCTGCCATGGGGACTGACCGCAGCCTTGCTGGCCCTGAGCTGCTGGTTGGCGGTCGGCGAGCGGGTGCTGGCCCTTGAGCCTGTAGGCGAACCGATTCCAGCGTGCGCCAACCCCGAGCCCAGCTCCGGGCGGTTGGCCTACGACGGGTTGGGCTACCTGGCCGGTGGCGGCGGGTTCCTGTTCACCTGCGCCAACCGGCTGGGTCGGCTCGATCTGACCAACCGCCGCCTGGAGCTTTTACCCGCTGAGACGATCATCGCGGGCCGGCCCGACGGACGTCTGCTGGTGATCGGCACACCGACCTTCTCCGGAGAGGCCAGCTCCCCCCCCGATGGCGGCTACCTGTCAGCAGATGGACAGACACTGGTGATTGTCGGGGTCGATCACCTGGAGGTGCGGTCTGCCAGCGGCGCTCTGCTCGTCAGCACCAGCTATGCGAAAGGTATGGTCGGCGGCGAGGCCGATGCCTTCATGGTCCCGAGTGCCATGGCCCTGGCTCCGGATGGTCAGTCCGTTGTGATCGGATTTCCACGGGGTCTGGCGCAGCTGTGGGGAGT
Organism: Aphanothece microscopica RSMan92; assembly: GCF_046613545.2. Lineage (NCBI taxonomy): Bacteria > Bacillati > Cyanobacteriota > Cyanophyceae > Chroococcales > Aphanothecaceae > Aphanothece > Aphanothece microscopica. The sequence continues at coordinate 47,732 of NZ_JBKKKY020000011.1, forward strand.
GGATGGAAAACTGAGGCACACCTTTCGCGGCTTTCCGATCACGTCTGCCGATGCGGCGGATCAAGGGGATGGAAACATCCGGTTCCTTGCCTATCACCCCGATGGGCAATCCTTCGTGGCGGTGAGTGGCGATGGCCGGGTGAACCACTGGCGGCTGGAGGGAACGCTGATCCGCTCCTTCCCCACCGGCCTTGTTGCGGGAACCGACGCACCTCGGGCCGATCTATCCCCCGATGGCACGCTGCTGCTGGTGGCGCCGATGGAGGGCAGGCCGGCGCTCTGGTCCCTGCAGGGAGCCCAGCTGCTGGTGCTGGCGGATCCCCAGGCCGGCGACCTGCCGCCCTCCCCGCCGGAGGCGGTGCGGTTCAGCAGCGACGGCACCACCCTGCAGGTGCAGACCCTGGACGAGATCCAGATCTGGAGCCGCCAGGGAACCCTGCTCCAGCGCCTCTCCCGGTACAACCAAGGGATCAGCCTGGCCGGGCTTTCCCCCGATGGTCACTGGCTGGTGGGGGGCAGCCATGAACCGGACGTGAAGGTGCGGCTGTGGACGCTGCCGTGAGCTCCCGCGGGCGACGGGCCCGGCCTCACCCCGAGTCCTATGTGCTGATGGACTGCATGGTGGCCTAACAGCCAGGTGGCCACAACCGGTGGCCAAACAGCCAACGTGCATGACCTCACGCCGGTAGCTCAGCTGCCGTACCAAGGGGAGCCGGCGTGCGACGGATGGTGTGTGACCCGATCGGGCCCAAACAGGGCTGAAAACGGCCAGGGAGGAGGTGACGCCAGCGCCATTCTGCGCTAGTACAGGTGTATCACCTCCGTGGTCGCCATGGTCCCCCTTGCCCTCGCCTCCATCCAGCCCTCCCGCCTCGAGCCGATCGAGGAGTGGCCCGCCCTCGGGGCCGAGCGGCTGGTCGCCAGCCGCAGCCGCTGCGTCTGTCTGACCTGCCATTTCTTCCGGCACCATCCAGGGCCTGGCGGCATTCCCCTGCTCGCCTGCCATCTCCATCAGGGCCTGATCGCCCATGGCGAGCACATCACCCGGCGCTGTGCGGGTTGGACCCAGGAGCTGCACCGCCGCAGCGGCTGGGCCCCGGAGGTGGCCTGAGCCTGATCCCGCGCCCGCGCCCGCGGCCCGGCTCAGGCCACCGGCAGCAGCGCCCGGGCGAATCCCAGGGCCAGGCCGATCTGGCGAAGGGGGAGCCCCAGCACGGTGGAGGCCAGGTCAATGACGATGGAGCGGATCACGGCGCAGGATCGGGTCAGGTCGCGGGGGGGCCGGCGGGCCGGATCAGAGGCAGAACGGCAGCAGGTTGGTGTGGCAGGCGGCATAGCCATCCACCAGGGGGCCCAGGCCGATCTGGTGGAGGATGCTGAAGCCCGTCAGCCCCTCCACCACCACGCCGATCAGCAGGCCGAGCATGGCGGCGCGGCCGTTGAACAGCTCCACCCGGCGCAGCTGCTCCACGTGGACGGCACGGGTGGATTTGGAGGGGGTGCTGGGTTGGGCCTTGAGCTGGGCGGCGCTGCTGGTCATGGCGAATCTTTACGTGATGTAACGAACCGTAACACGGCTTCTCAGGTGCCGCTCGTGTGGCGTCTGCCGCGGGCGCCTGCCATGCGAGAGGGGCTGGCGGCTGGCGGGGGCTTGACTCTCCACCTGACTGGAGCCCATAGCTTGTGCGGGCCTGCCGTTCCTGTCTGTTGATGTCCCGTTCCGCGTTCCCGGCCCTGCGGCGCTGCGGGCTCTCCGCCCTTGCCCTCACGGCCCTGCTCGCCGCTCCGGCCCTGGCTGCGGTGGACCCCCACGCGGGCCATCGGCACGGGGAGCATCGGCAGGGGGAGCAGGGCGATGGCCCCGTCCAGGCCCGGGGCGAGCAGGATCACGACCACGACCATCAGCACGACCACGCCAGCCACGACCTGGGGCCGGCCGGGGCCACCTACGACCTGCGCTTCATCGACGCGATGGTGCAGCACCACACCGGTGCCCTGCGCATGGGTGAGTTCGTCTTCGGCATCGGTGAGCCCGGCGTGGGGGCCCTGGCCAGCACGATCTGGCGTGAGCAGGCCCAGGAGATCCGGGCCATGGGGCTCTGGCGCAAGGCCTGGTATCCCCAGGCGCCGGTCCACCCGGTCAGCCTGGCTCCCGGCGGCGACCCGGACAGCCTTGATGGGCTCACCCGCATGAGCCGCTCGGAGATCGAGGCGATGCGGATGCTCGGCGATGGCCCCACCCGCGACAACCGGGTGGTGTGGTTCCTCGAGGGGATGCTGCACCACCACGGCATGGCGCTGCAGATGGCCCATGACGCCCTCGCCAAGAGCACCAACCCCACCCTCCGCCGGTTTGCGCGGGGGGTGATCGTGGCCCAGCGCGGCGAGATCATCGCCCTGCGCCGGATGCTGGCCGTCGAGGGCCTGCGCAAGCCCGCGTACCACCAGTACGACGCCCTGTTCGCCCCCTAGGCGTTCACCTCTAGGCCTCCACCTCCAGGCTGCCCCGCACCATGGCCATGCCGCAGTGGAAGGGGTAGACGCCGGGCTCCATCGGCGGCAACTCGAGGCTGGTGCGGGCGTCGAGGGGCAGATCGAGGCTGCGTTGGAAGTCGGGCACGATCACCCGGGCCACGCAGCTGCTGGGATCGCGCCGATCGAAGATCAGCCTCACCGGTCGCCCGGCCTGCAGCCGCACCCGCGAGGGGCTGTAGCCCCCATCGACGGTGATGGTCACCTCCTGCCACCCGCCTGCGCCGGTTGCCGCCGGGGCGGCCTCGCCGTGGCGGCCGAGGAACCACCACAGTTCCGCCGCGATCAGCAGCAGGCCGGCGGCGGCCACCGCCAGCCGCAAGGCCAGGGGCTGCTCGATCGTGCGCCAGAGCGGTTCGGCCCTCGTCAGGGCGGCGGCGGGCAGGCAGCAGGTCATCGGCGGGCGGCAGTGGGCAGGGGCGTGGGCCGGAAGCGGCGCAGCCGCAGGGCGTTGCTCACCACGGACACGGAACTGAACGCCATGGCGGCGCCGGCGAGCATGGGGCTGAGCAGCCAGCCGGTGAGCGGGAACAGCAGGCCGGCGGCGATCGGGATGCCGGCCACGTTGTAGGCAAAGGCGAACACCAGGTTCTGACGGATGTTGGCCATGGCGTGGCGGCTGAGCTCGATCGCCGCCGGCACCCCGGCCAGCTGGCCGGAGATCAAGGTGATGTCGCTGGCGGCGATCGCCACGTCGGTGCCGGTGCCCATGGCCAGGCCCACATCGGCCTGAGCCAGGGCGGGGGCGTCGTTGAGCCCATCGCCCACCATCGCCACCGGGCCCTCGCCGCGGGCCTGCAGGTCGCGGATCACCGCGGCCTTGTCGGCGGGGCGCACCTCGGCGATCACCCGATCCAGGCCCAGCTGGGCGCCCACCACCTCGGCGGTGCGGCGGGCATCGCCGCTGAGCAGCACCACCTGGAGCCCCAGCCGCCGCAGGGCGGCCACGGCGGCGGCGGCATCCGGTTTGAGCGGATCGGCGATGCCGAAACAGGCCTCGATCCGCCCGTCCACCGCCACGGCCGCCACGCTGCAGGCGGCGGCCTCCAGCCGGGCCACCAGGGGCTCGAGGGGCGTGACGTCGAGGCCGAGCTCGCTGAACCAGCGGGGGCTTCCCACCAGCAGCTCGTGGCTGCCGCTGCGGCCCCGGATGCCCCGGCCGGCCAGCGCCTCGAAGCCTTCCACGGCGGCCAGCGGGGGCTCGGGGAGCTGGGGGCGCAGGTAGCGCACGATCGCCTCGGCCAGCGGATGCTCCGAGCGCTCCTCCAGGGCCGCCACGGCTGCCAGCAGCTCCGGTGCCGCCAGCCGCCCGCCAGGCAGGCGCTCGAAATCGGTCACGGCCGGCTGGCCGCGGGTGAGGGTGCCGGTCTTGTCGAGCACGAGCGTGCGCAGCCCACCGGCGGTTTCGAGGGCCTCGGCGCTGCGGAAGATCAGGCCGTTCTCCGCCCCCTTGCCCGAGGCCACCATGATCGAGGTGGGCGTCGCCAGGCCGAGGGCGCAGGGGCAGGCGATCACCAGCACGCTCACCAGGAACAGCATCGCCAGCACGGCGTTGCCACTCACCAGGAACCACACCACGAAGGCGGCGATGGCCAGGGCGATCACCGCCGGCACGAACCAGCCCACCACCTGGTCGGCCAGCCGCTGCACCCGGGTGCGGGAGCTCTGGGCCTGGCGCACCAGCTCCACGATCTGAGCCAGCACCGTGTCGGCGCCCACCTGGCTGACGCGGAAGGTGAAGCTGCCGCTGCGGTTGAGCGAGGCGCCGATCACGGTGTCCCCGGGCCCCTTGGCGACCGGGGTGGGTTCGCCGCTGAGCATCGATTCCTCCACCCAGGAGCTCCCCTCCACCACCACCCCGTCGACGGGCAGCTTCTCGCCGGGGCGCACCTGCACCAGATCCCCCACCGCCACCAGCGCCACCGGGATCTCCTGGGGCACCCCGCCTCGCAGCACCCGGGCCGTGGGGGGCTGGAGCTGCAGCAGCCGCCGGATCGCCTCGGAGGTCTGGCCGCGGGCCCTGGCCTCCAGCAGCCGGCCCAGCAGCACCAGGGTGAGGATCACCGCGGCGGTTTCGTAGTAGACGTCGGCCGGCAGGCCCTCGGCCGTGAGCAGCTGCGGGGCGAGGGTGGCCACCAGGGAGGTGAGCCAGGCGATGCCGGTGCCGGCGGCCACCAGGGTGTTCATGTCGGCGCTGTGGCGGCGGAAGGCCGAGGCGGCACCGCTGAAGAACTCCTGCCCGCACCAGAACAGCACCGGCGTGGTGAGCAGCAGCTGGGTCCAGGGGCTGGTGAACCAGGGCGGCAGCAGCGGCAGGGAATGGCGCCCGAGCATGTGGGGGAGGCTGGAGAGCATCACCAGCAGCGTGAGCACCGCCGCCACGCTCAGCCGGCGGCGCAGCAGGGTGCGTTCCCGGGCGAGCTCCCGTTCCATCTCCGCGGCCGAGGCCACCAGGGCAGGCTCCGATCCGGCGCCGTGGCAGCAGGCCGGGCCGGCAGGGGACGGGACGCTCATCAGGGGGCCCTCAGCGCGGTGAGGCATGGTTCAACCTATGGGGTGGTCCAGTGGACTGGAGAGTCAAGCCCCCGTGCACAACCGGGGCGGGACCCTCCAGGGCACCTGGCTGCGCGGAGTCGACCGGGCGCCAGGACAGGATCCCTGCTTGCCTCCGGAGCGCTCAAACACCCTGGCCCCCCCTGCCGGATCGGCCCTGGAGGGGCGGACCGAGCGCCCTAGGGTGAAGCCTGCAGGAGGAGAGCAAGGTGTATCCCGACTACCCCCTGCCCCGCGATGAACAGGACCGGCAGCGGGATCTGGAGGGCTTCGGGGTGCTGGACCATCCCGGCGATGCCCATTTCGACCGGTTGGTTCGGCTGGCCTCCACGGTGCTGGAAACGCCGATCGCCCTGATTTCCCTGATCGACAAGAACCGCCAGTGGTTTCTGGCCCGTCATGGTCTGGAGGTCAGCGAGACCCCGCGCGAGGCGGCGTTCTGTGCCCACGCGATCGTCGGCGGGGAGCCGATGGTGGTGACGGATGCCCGCAACGACCCCCGCTTCTGCAACAACCCCCTGGTGGTGGATGAGCCCGGGATTCGCTTCTATGCCGGCGCTCCGCTGGCCTCGCCGGAGGGGCACAACCTCGGCACCCTCTGCGTCATCGACCGGGTGCCGCGCAACTTCAGCTCATCGCAGGTGAAGCTGCTGCAGGATCTTGCCGATCTGGTGGTGCGTGAACTGGACCTGCGCCGCGGGATGCGGCTCTGTCCGCTGACGGGTCTGGCGAACAGGACGAGTTTCCTGGAGCAGGGCCAGCGGGAGGTGAACCGTGCCCTGGAGGGCGGCCTGCCGATGGCGCTGCTGTTGATCGACATCGATCAGTTCAGCAGGATCAACAACCGCTGGGGGCATCAGGCGGGTGATCAGGTGCTCCGCGATGTGGCCGAGGTCTGCCGGTCGCAGCGCCGTCCCCAGGATCTGGTCGGGCGGCTGCGGGATGATCAGTTCGCCATGCTGATGGTGAACACCGACCCGGAGGCGGCCATGGAGCGGGCCGAGGCGGTGCGCTCAACGATCGCCGATCTGAGCGGCGTCTTCACCAGCAGCGGTGAGGGGCTCTACGCGAGTGGGGGGCTGACGGAGCTGACCCCAGCGGATCGGCGGATCGAGGATCTGCTGGGGCGGGCCGGACAGGCCCTGCTGCTGGCCCAGAGCAGTGGGCGGGAGCACCAGATCGCCCGGCTCGTGAGCGAGCCTGGGGTCAGGCCTTCAGCAGATGGACCCGGCGGGAGTGATGGGTGGTCAGCAGGCGCTGGAGCAGCAGGACGGCGGAGTGACGATCCAGGCAGCTCGCGAAGGGTCGGTGATCCAGGTAGATGAGGTGGAGATCGCCGGCAGTGGCTCGTACCATCGACATTCTTAAGGTTCTCTTTATTTTCTAGATTGGCGCCGGCAGCGGCGCCAATAGGTCGTTGTGCCCATTCCCGCTGGCCGGCTCAGGGCGTTGCCGGATCAGAGCACCGCGTGGGCCACCAGTTCGCTCAGGCTGGCCAGGCAGGCGCCGATCAGGGCGAAGCGCACCGCGCAGTTGAGCAGGCGGGACGTGATCATGAAGCGGATCGGGATCATCGGGTTATCTCCTGGTGTTCTGGGGTAGTGGAGATGGGCCGCAGGGATCAGGACGGGGCCAGATCCATGGCGCTCACCTGCTGGAGGGACACGGCGAAGGCCGGGGAGCCGTTCCGGGAGAGGGGCCAGCGACGCACCCAGCAACTGTCGGAGTCCTGGTCGATGCTGAGCACCTGGTAGGCATGGTCGGGGCTGGTTTCGAGCCGGACCATCTGGCCTTGTTCGAGGTTCATGGCGCAGTTGGCTGAAGGGTGAACGGATTAGCCCTGGCGGAGGAGGGACTGAATCCGGGGACGTTGGGGTGATGGGCCGTCGGACAACTCACAACGTAACGGACTGTTGCGCCGGATTGACAGCCAGTCATGGTTTGGTCACGACTGTCAGCGGACGCCCATGCTGCAGGAGGCGAGCAGCTGCGGCAAGGCCCCGTAGCCGTGGCCATCGCCGAACGCCCGGCGCAGCGGCTGCAGGCCGATCGAGCGTCGGTCGGGGTGCAGCCGCTGGCTGGGGACCACCCAGAAGCGCCACTGGTTCGGATCCTGCGGAGCGACCCGGAGCGGATCCTGCTCCGCCAGCAGGCAGAACACCCAGGCGGTGATGTCCCGGTGGGCCTCCCGCTGCTCGAGTGAAAAGCTGACCGCAGCCGGGGTGTCCTGGTGGGGGGCCGTGAGGAAGGCGGCCGAGGACACCGCCAGGCTGCGCCTGCCGCCTTCGAGGCTCAGCAGCCCGTCACCGCGCCGATGGTCGCCCGGGTCGCGGCCGAGGGCGCGATGCACCAGCCACTCGGCGTAGGCGCTGCGCAGGCGGCTCTCGAGCAGGGGTCCGGCCTGCCAGCGCAGAAAGGCGTCGAGATCCTCCATGGGGGCATCGGGCTGGCGGAGCGAGTCTCGCGGCCTGGCTGGACACCGGCCAGCGGCCTGGCGCCGGGTGAGCAGGGAGTTGACAGGCCCCAGCGCCGCGGCTAGTACAGGCGTACTGGTTCTCGTGTCATGGCTGTCTCCGCTTCCCCCTACGCCCCGTTCCAGGTCGAGCCCTGGATGCGCTGCACGCCTCAACCCTCGGGCGGGCCTCCGGGTGTGCCGTCCGGCCCGAGGGTGGAGGGCAGGTGGCCGGTCTTGACCCAGATCGTGCAGCCCGCCTCACTCCAGGGACGGTGAGCGCTGCCGGGGGGATTGCGCAGCCAGCTGCCGGCCGGGTAGGTGCCCTGCTCGTCCTGGAACACCCCCTCGAGCACATAGATCTCCTCGCCGCCGGGGTGGCCGTGGGGCTGGAACACCGTGCCGGGCGCCCAGCGCACCAGGGCCACATGTTCCGAGCCGAAGGCATGCAGCGGCAGCACCGACAGCCCCGGCACCAGGCCCGGCACCCAGCCGCCGCGGCGGGTGTCGAGCACCACGGTCTGCTGATCGGCGGGGTGCATCTGGTGCAGCTTCACCAGGATCGTGCAGCCGCCGCTGCTGAACGGGGCATGGCTGCTGCCGGCCGGGTTGCGCAGGTAGGTGCCGGCCGGGTGGTCGCCGTGCTCATCGGAGAAGGTGCCCTCGAGCACGAGGATCTCCTCGCCGCCGCCATGGCTGTGCCGATCGAAGCGGCTGCCGGGGGCGTAGCGCACGATTGAGGTGGCCCGGGCCACTTCGCCGCCGAGGCGATCGAGCAGGCGCCGCTCCACCCCGGGCAGGGGCGAGGGGGTCCAGGGGAGGGTGGTGGTGCCCAGGGCGACCCGCTGGGTGCGATCGGCATGCAGCTCCATCGGGGGATTCTGCTCGGGGCTGGGCTGGGCTGGGGCGTGGCGTGGCTCGGAGCTGGCGCGTTGCCTAGCTTTCCGGAAGATTCTCAGAGCAGGCTCGGTGGCGGATTCGATCGAGGCGTTCGTGGAGCGGGTGCGCCAGGACGAAACCCTGCAGCGCACGCTGCGGCTGGCCACCACGGCAGCTGCGGTGAGTGAGGCGGCCGCCGAGGCGGGCTTTGAGCTCAGGCCGGCCGCGATCGTGAAGCACTACGCCCAGCGGCTGCTGGCGGCGGACGACGCGCTGGCGGTGCGGAACTTCGATCGCTGCGGCTGGGATGCCGGCGAACTGCTGTGGCTGCTCAAGACCTGGGAGGACTGAGCGGGGCTGTGCTGCTGGCCATGAAAAAGGGCTGACGTTGCCGTCAGCCCTGCGGGTTGCTGATTGTGGTTGTGGAGTCAGCTGAGTAGTTGCTCCATGCCGGAACTCATGGGGTCGTAGGTGGTGGTGAAGGGGTCGGTTGTGTAGGAGGTCGGCGGGGAGCTGGTGAGGGTGGAGGAGGTGAGGGCGGCGGGATCGTTGAGGGGTTCGGTGTTTGTGGGATCGCTGCCGCTGATCAGGGGCTCGGTCTCCTGACTGGGGGATGGGGAGAGCGGATCGGTACTGGTGGGATCCGTAGCGGTGATGGGTGCCGACGTGGTGGTGTCGGTTGGGGTGGTGGTGCCTCCCGTGCTGGCCAGGCCGGTGATGGGATCGGTTGGGGTGCTGGAGGTACTGCTCTTGGTTTCCGTGGTGGTTTTCAGGGTGATGGCGTTGCCGGTGAGCGGGTCTTCCGTGCTGAGCAGCTGGGTGGTTGAGAGTGTTGTTGTGGTTGGCGCGAGGAGAGACTCAGGAGGTGGATAGTCGACTGCAATGGTCTGCTCGGCTGTCAGGTCTCCGTCTGCATCCACCACATTGAATGTGATGTCCAGGTCAAGCGAGGGGGGTGTTGTTTCCGTGCTGCTGAATCCGGCGTCGATGATCTTGATCGGGCCTGTGCTGTTGTCCTCCTCAATGGTGTTGCCTGGCCCCACCAATCCATCGACAGGCTCACTACTATAGCTGCTTGCTCCGACAGTCCCCGTGCCGACATCGGGATTGAGGTTGATGGCCGAGCCGCTTAGGCCATCATCGCTGTTGAGGATCTGAATGGACTTGATGAGCCAATCGTCGTCAGCTGCAATGTTGTAGTCATTGCTCTCGATGATCAGCAGGGCGTCGTTGTTGTCCAAATAGGCGTCGCTTGGGTCGGCGGGATCGTTGGTTACGAGTTCCTCATAGCGCGTTCCCTCAAGGCTGGCGTAGTCGTCATTTTCGAATAAGTCGCCCTGATCCACGTAGATTGCTCGCGTGGTTGTGATAGATGAATCAGTGCGATCAACCAATTCGAGGTTTATAATCAGATCGTCGACCTCGGTTTCAAACAAGTCAAACTTGATCCAGAAGTCGCTGATGTACTTCTCCTCTGCAGTTGGGGCTCCCGGTAGAGAGAGGTCAGTATATCCAAAAGTATTGTCTGAGTAGAAACGGATGTTCGCGGCTTCTCCCGCTTGGATGGTGTTGCCCGAAACCCCCAAAGCCGTGCTGGAAAGGGTGACACTGTCTTGGTCGCCAGTAATCAGCTCGCCAGCTAGATATGCCTTGTTGTCCACGATGGTGGCCGGATCTCCTGTTTCCTCTGGGTCTACGGCATAGAGTGGGGAGTTGAATCCTGTGATCTGGATCCAGAAATCCTTCCCCAGCTCCCCAGTCGCAACGGGTTGAGGGCCGTTGTGAGGATCAAGCTCGTTCAAGGGGTACGAGTCATATCCCGTCCCGCCGCTCAATGTAAAATCTTGGATCGTAGTGAGTGCATCAAATGCAAGCGTATAGGTGTTTCTGAGGTCTACGTTAGCGTTGTCGGCCTTGTAAAATGTCAAAGTCCCAGTGACTGTCTGATCTGGCGTGTTCGCATCCCTGTCGTGATCGTAGCCGAAACTCACGTCAAAGACGGCTGTAGTGGCGTCTTCGGAGTTCCAGGTAATGCTCGGATTGCTTACCGGATTGTCCTCACCGTTGGCATCGCCAGATAGAGACAGATTGGCGAAATCGCTATTCAAGGCAGAATAAGAGCTTCTATTGTCGGCCCCAATGGAGTACTCAAATGCCCCTGAATAGGTCCAGAGGCCTGTTCCGATTGTTGGGTCTGTATCTGGAACGGGAGCTATGTCGATCTCGGGGATGTCGTCCTTGTCCTGCAGCGTCAGATTGATCGTCGCCAGATCTCCGTCGTTGTCCTTGCCGGTGAACGTCACCGTCGCCAGGGTGTTGATCTGTTCACCCTGCACATCCACGCCCAACAGCAGGTTGTCCAGCAGCGTGTACGTGTAGCTGCCGTCGGCGTTCACCAGCAGCGAGGCCGCCGCATCCACGTTGCTCGTTCCCTGGTACGTACCGGTCTGGTTCCAGTAGAGGGTGACGGAACTGCCTGTGGGAACGGCGACAGCGGACTGTCCAGAGACCTGGACCTGGGTCAGTTCGTCGAACTCGTCGGCGCCCCAGTTGCCGTTGTCGGAGACATCGCCGCTGACGACGCTGCCGTAGTCGACGCCACCACCGGCATCGTTGGCCTCGTCGATGCCCGGGGAGATTTCCTCATCCTCGACAATCGCAACGGCCTCGGCGTCCATGACACCGGGGATGTCGTCCTTGTCCTGCAGCGTCAGATTGATCGTCGCCAGATCTCCGTCGTTGTCCTTGCCGGTGAACGTCACCGTCGCCAGGGTGTTGATCTGTTCACCCTGCACATCCACGCCCAACAGCAGGTTGTCCAGCAGCGTGTACGTGTAGCTGCCGTCGGCGTTCACCAGCAGCGAGGCCGCCGCATCCACGTTGCTCGTTCCCTGGTACGTACCGGTCTGGTTCCAGTAGAGGGTGACGGAACTGCCTGTGGGAACGGCGACAGCGGACTGTCCAGAGACCTGGACCTGGGTCAGTTCGTCGAACTCGTCGGCGCCCCAGTTGCCGTTGTCGGAGACATCGCCGCTGACGACGCTGCCGTAGTCGACGCCACCACCGGCATCGTTGGCCTCGTCGATGCCCGGGGAGATTTCCTCATCCTCGACAATCGCAACGGCCTCGGCGTCCATGACACCGGGGATGTCGTCCTTGTCCTTGAGTGTGAGGGCGATGGTGGCGAGATCACCGTCGTTGTCCTTGCCTGTGAAGGTGACGCTGGCGAGGGTGTCGATCTGCTCGCCCTGGTCGTCGACGCCGAGGAGGAGGTTATCGATGAGTGTGTAGGTGTAGGAGCCGTCGGCGTTGACGAGCAGGGAGGCGGCGGCATCGGTGTCATCGGTGCCCTGGTAGCTGCCGTCCTGGGCCCAGTGGAGGGTGACGGAGCTGCCTGTGAGAGCGACGGGGGATTGGCCGGAGATCTGGACCTGGGTCAGTTCGTCGAACTCATCGGCGCCCCAGCTGCCGTTGTCGGAGACATCGCCGTTGACGACGCTGCCGTAGTCGACGCCACCACCGGCATCGTTGGCCTCGTCGATGCCCGGGGAGATTTCCTCATCCTCGACGATGGCATCTGCCTCGGCGGCCATGGTGCCGGGCCCGTCATCTTCCACTTGGACTGTTACCTGTTGCGAAAAGACACCGGCATCGAGAATATTGAATCCGCCAATATCCCAATCCAGCGTCTCTCCTGAAATACCTGTGTTCTGGAGTACTGTACGATTGGAGTCCTGCGGGGTGAAGTAGGTAATCTGGTCTTTGGCCTGAAGCCCAGTGATTTCGACAATATCTCCCTGGAAGTCAATCTCAAGTGTGAATGTCTTCTGGTTTCCGCCCTTGCCAATCGTGCGGGATGTGGAGGCGTCGATGCCACCCGTTGCGGTTAGGAGGACATTCCCCTTCCCGTCGGTGATGGTTACCTCGGTGATTGTTCTGGTGAGATCGTCATTGGGAGACTCGATCCTGTCGACATCCTTGGCGAATTCATCTCCTAACTGCAGCGCTGTTGGATCCGTATAGAGAGCTTTGATCGTGGCAACGGCATAGTCCCCTCCACCTTGGGTTTGGGAGATGGACCAACTGACTTGATTGGCGCCGAACAAGGCTGTTGGAGTGATCCCTGTGAAGGTGCTCTTGTCGGCCGTCAGCAGTCCCGGAGAGTTCTGGGCAAAGGTGAAGACCACCGCTTCTCCGTCGGTGTCCTTGCCGGGATCAATTCCCTCAATCAGCTGGTTTGTGTTGGCGATGGTTGTACTACCGCCGCCATGGCTGGTGTTGATGGTCTGTCCATGCGTCCAGGCTTCATCCGCAATGACGATGATCTGATGGGTGGCGTCCCCAAAGGCGTTCCAGTTGTTCTGTCCGGCCGCAAGGGTGTCGAGGTCAAAGTCGCTAGCGGTGTAGACGCTGACATAAAGATTGTCGATACTCTCAACATTGTCGTCTGAGCTCGGGGAAGTATGTTTGATGGCTTCGTAGAAAACCGACCAGATCTTTGCTCCCCCAGTACTGGGCTCTAGGTACAGGCCTAATACCAGTTGGCCACTGGTGTCATAGCCCAGAACGATATTGTCATCGCTTGCAGAGCGGAACAGGTAGACGTCTTCATCGTCAATTGTTGTGAGTCCACTTGGCTTCCCGTCTGTTGGAGTGTCGGCGTAGGCATCGAATGCTGTGCTGCCGGCATAGGTGAATGCCAGGTTATTGATTGCGCCATCTGTCGTGATATTGACGGCGTTGGACCCCGAGTTGTTGTTGGCTCCCGTGTAGCCGCTCAATGCGGCACCCGTGACATACCCATTCGCTGGGTTGGTGTTGAAAGCGCGCAGTCCAGTGAGCAGACTGGAGAAACCACCAGGTAGCTGTGTCAGCAGAATGTCGTTGTCTAGCTGACTGGGCGCATTGTTGTTATCTGGATCGGGGGCGTTGGTGATGGCGTTCTGCAGCCCTGCTGTCTCGTCGTAGACGGTGCTGCTACCCGGCGAAAGCGTGGTGCTGTCGGTGAAGCTTGTGGTGGCCATCGGACCCATGGCTAGGTCGTCGGCCGTGCCGAACTCGCCGTCCGGGCCGGCCTCCACCGCCTGGGCACTCAGATCCACCGTGGCATTGAGCGCATCAGGAGGGCCGCTGCCACTGCCGTCGTCATCGCTGGGCACCGTCCAGCTGGTCACCACCGTGCCGTTGACCATTCCGTCCAGATCGCCGGCGCCGCCATCGGTCACCAGGAAGCTGCCGTAGTCGTCGGCATCGCCGTCGGCGCCCGGATCGGCGGGATCATCCGCCAGGGAGAACTGCACCGTGGCACCGCTCGAGAAGCCTGAGGCCGTGATCGTCACCTCCTCGCCCGGCTTGTAGTCGGCCTTGTCGGTGCTCACCGTCGGGCCATCCCCTGCGGCGGTCAGCCCCGCCGATTCCATGCTCTGCAGAGCGCCCTCGTCGTCTGAGGCAGGGGGCCCATCCGGGCGCTCACCTACGTAGTGCTCATCGACCTTGTCCTTGGACACTCCTTTCCCGTGGAGTCTTTCGCCGAGTGAGCTCAGCAGGTCATCCCGGAAGCTGCTCCAGGCGTCACTGTCCAGCAGTGGCGCAGCCACAGGACTGCTGCCGGTTCGCTGTGCTGCTTGCTCGGGTGGAGGTTGATGCGGCTGCTCGAGCGGCAGATGCTCGTCCAGATGCTCAGCCGCCTGTCCCCGGCTGGTCATCCACTGGAGCAGTCCGGCACGGAAGCTGGGCCAGTGGCTGGTGCCCAGGGGGGAGTTGGGCTCGAGAGCGCCAAAAGGCCCTTTGCGGCCGGCGCTGCCGTTGGATGAAGCCATGGTGTGTCATCCGCTACATACCTTTGGTCTAGGCGGGCTTGTGACAGATGCACGACCGGCACACCGTTCTTTACAGATAAGTGGCCTATGTATTGCTTCCTAGGTAGTCTTACCAACTCATCTTGTTCGGTATTTCTTAAGCTTTGGGCTGATGGGTAAAACTTCTTACGTCTCTAGTGGATGGGGCTGCTCAGGTCGAGCTCCAGCTCTTTGCGCGCGCGTTTGTTGTGGCCAAGCCTGGGACATGCCACAGCTGTCCCTGTGCTGCCCGGTGGATTGGTGGGCATGAATCCATGCCGTGTGGGCCTCTGATCCAGGCCTGCGCAGTGTTGCCTGACTTCAGGACGCCTGGGCAGCCTCCTGGACATGCACCACCATCAGGGTGAGGTCGTCGAAGGGTTCGGTGCCGCTGGTGTGCTGGTTCACCGTTTCCACCAGTGAGCTCAGCAAGCCCATGGCTGATAGATCCTGTGGGCTGATGGTCTGCAGATGGTTCAGCAGCGCTGGGCGGCCCCAACCCTCGCCTGTGGGTGAGTGGGCGTCGACCAGCCCGTCGCTGTAGGCAACCAGATACTCACCCCCCCTCAGGTCCACCGAACCCGCGGTGTAGCTGGCGGTCGTGAAGATCCCCACGGCTGGCCCGGTAGCCTCCAGCAGAATCTGCTCAGCTCCCCGCTGAATGATGCACGGTTCATGGCCCGCCGAGACGTAGTGGAATTCCCTCCGACTCGGACAGAGCGCCGCCAGAAAGACGGTGGCGAACATCATCGAATCCTGGTGGTTCCTGGCCATGTAGTCGTTCACTTCCTTCATCGTCTCCAACATGATGGTCTTGGGATCTGAACTGTCGTGCTCCCGCAACAGGCTGTAGCGCAGCAGCGAGCGGAAGACCGACATGTAAAGCGCTGATGGAATTCCCTTGTCGCAGACATCGGCGACAACGAGATAGGTCACATTGTTGATGGATATCCCGTCATACCAGTCGGCGCCAATCTCCTGGGCTGGATACGACACAGCCTGGATTTCCATCCCTTCAGGCTCGGGGATCTTTTTGATCAGAAAGTCTTTCTGAATCTCGCGTGCGGTCTGCAGTTGTCTGCGGGTCACGGCTCCCTTCTTCTCCTCGGCGAGGAAGATCTTGAGCTGGCTGGACGTGCGGTTCACGTTATCCAGTAATACGCCAAGCTCATCATCACGATCATGTTCAATTCTGGTCTCAAAATTGCCGTCACTGATCAATTGCAGGGCTGCTTCTGCTTTTCTTAACGGTTTGATGATGCGATCGCACTGCTGATAGATGACCACGCAGGAAAGCAGCAGGCCACCCATCCCCAGGGCCGCCAGCAGATGCATCAGCCGGTCCCGCTCAGCAAAGACCACGTGCTGATTCAGGACCATCACCGCAGTCCATGTCTCATCAGCATTGTTGATGCTCACAAAATAGGGCTGGCCGTTGATCGTCACGTGATCCAGCACTGATTCGACCTTTCCAGACGTGATGTAGGGCGGCCACTTCGGCTGGAGAAACAGGGGCGCCCAGACTCCTTTCAGATAGTCCTGCTTTGAAAAGACCTTGCTGGCATCCGTTGTAACGGGGTAGATGATGTCTCCGGTCTTGCTGATCAGCATGAACGAGCTGTCAATCGTTCGCGATGTGCCGATCTCGTCCAGGGCCTGCTGCGTTCCCTTTGCCCCTGAGATCACCGACTGGCTGTCCGTGAGCACCTGCTTCAGGCCCGCCTCATCCGAGAGGAATTGCAGTGGCAGGCAGGAGTAAATCGCCCCAACAGGTGCCTCGGTAGTCGGAGTTGAACCAGTGGATCCTGAAGGCGTCGAATAAATCGGGTAGCCGGTGGTCATGCATACGGTCTTCCCGTGGAAGAACCTTTCGACCGTATAGCTATATTCCCCTCGCATGACCTTTTCAAACGACTCTCGCCCCTGCAGGCTTTCTTCCACCTTGGCCTTGATTTCCGCTCGCTTGGTGATCTCGTCACTGCCGGCCAGCAGTTTGGGTGATGGACCCGCCGAGAACACGGCCCAGTGACGATATGGATAGCTTTCCCCCAGGGCATCCACCACCGTTTGCAGCTTTTCAACCCTGCGGTTGCTCACATCTTCGGCGATGGCTTTGCTCAGTACAGCCAGGCTGAAGTTGGTCTCCTGTCCCCATTCGCGGATTCCATTGGAAATCAGCCTTGCTTCCGTTTCCAGCCGTTCCTCGGCAACACGTGTGAGACCTCTTGAAACATAATAATTGGCCAGAACATAGCTCAGGCCCAGGAAGGGAACCAAGGCCAGGAGAATCCGGCCGGTCAGTTGAAATCGGATACTTCGGCTGATGCGCCTTGGATCGAGGCGCGCCAGGGGACCGGAGTGGCGCGGCGGATCCCCTGGCTTGGATTCAGGCCCATCTCCCATGCCCCTTTGGCTGCTGTGCGTTGGCGGCTGAGTGGGCGTAGCGGGCCCATGGGCTGAATCAGTCAACAGTGATGTAGTCTCGCTCTTATCACTCTGACCAGCCATCTCTACTCGGATCTGTCTGCGCAGACTCTCGCACATGCAGCACTGGGCGGCCATCCTTTTGAGCCTTTTCTTGTGCAGTCCTGTTGTGCACTTCGGCCTGCTTCCCACAAGCCGTGCGCTGAGCGCTTCGGTCTCCAGCGGGTTCAGGCCAGCTTCTCCCTGAGTGCTCCTGATGCCTCCCCGGATCCCCCCCTGGCCGCTGCTGCCCGTCGCTGCCCTGCTGATGGGCGCGGCGTTGCCCACCTCCGACTGCCACGCTCTCCGCGACCGTCGCGACCAGGTGCTCCGCGAAGCGATGCAGGCGGAGATTGCCCTGCTGCATCGGGTCCGGCAGCGACTGTGCCCGCGGGAGGAGGTGCTGGCCTCGGCAGCCAACGCCCTGGAGACGGCACCGCCCAGCGCTGCAACGCTGGACTACGCGGCCTACATCCGCTGCCGGGAGCTGGCCGAACAGGAGCTGCAGCGCACACAGCCTGTGCTGTACCGAAGCCAGCGCGGCGTTCCCTTCTACACCCGGGAGGGTGAGCGCCTGGCTCGCCAGGGGGCGGGCCTTCAGGACCAGGTTGATCGCGCCTGCCCCGTGCGGCCTGCCGTCACGGGTCACGGCCAGCGCTATGGAGAGGAGAGCGGGGATCCTCTCTGGTCCAGCCGATCCAAGCTCCCTGACCACCCCCGATTTGTTCCACCTGCCCGATCCCTGGATGTCCGCCGATTCGTCCGGTTCAGCTGTTCCGCCCCAGCTCCTGGCGGTAGGCTGAATTGGCGGTCAATGGAATGCTCCCGATGCCCCTGGTTCCTCGTTGGCGCTACATGACCGATGAGGCAAAAGCGCTAACCAAGCGAACCGCTGTTTCCGCGACGGTCATTCTGCTGACACTGCTGGTCTTCAGGGCCCTTGTCCCCTGGGTTCTGTTGGTTCTGGTTCTCTGGTGGATCTGGAAGGCACTCAGCAAGTAGTCGGGTCAGGGTTGCCGGCAACGGCCCCATCCGCCCCCTACCCCTCCACGTCTGCTTTTTGTTTGCCAGCTCTAATCACCCAATACACTTCACGCTGCCGTGGCTTGGCATGCGCCGGGGCGGCTTCCATCCCGCCCGTGCTGGCCCCGTCAGTTCATCAGCGATTCGGCACGCCAATTGCTGGAGCCCGGCACCGCATCGACGAGCTCTTTGAAGGCGGGTTGCTGGATGGCCTCCTGATAGCTCATCAAACTCGACCATTCCTCCTCCAGGTGGTAGCCACCACCCGGGGCCTCACTCAGCTCAGCTCTGACGAAGCCAGGCTGCTGCTCAAAGAAGTCGTGAATCTCAGCCATCGATGTTTCCAATCTTGCCCTGTCCTGAGGTGCAACGGTGAGCTGCATTTCGAGAACCATGGCGTAGGCCGCGGTGACATTGATCAGCAGGACAGACAGAGCAGCTGCAAGCAGGCCAATCAGCTTCAGAATTGGTCGATGCAGGGCATGAAGCGGCGGCATGGATCTCAATCGGCTTGTATCAGCCTAGAGGGGGTTCCGCCATTCTGATGCCATTGCGCTACGGGGTACGCCATGACCATCACACGGCCCATTCATGAGCACACCCACCTTCACCTGACGCCTGGTCAGAGCGCACCAGGGTGCAGACCCCGATGTGCGCCAGCTCCGCAAGTGCCTCTTCTGCATCAAGGTGGCGCAGCTCCCTGGGGCTCCCCTCAGCAGCGAGGATCGCGTTGATCTCCACCGGCTCCGGCACACAGAACCGCGTGCTCTGGAGGTGATGCTCCGTTGCAGGTTGGTGTCAGGGCCCATGAGCTCGATCGCAGCTCTTCCGCCAGGCTGGGGGAGCTGTCGCCGCTTCGAGCTTTCCCTGAATCCATGGAGGTACCGTCGGCAGGCGGTTCGCCCGGTGCTGCTGCTGGGACAAGGCTGTTGCCGAAACGTCCTTCCCCCCCCCCCCTGCTTGGCGCCTTGAGACCCCTCAGCCGCCAATGGCCTCACGAAGTTTTACGCATTCGTTCCGTGCCGTCGGAGCAGTATCCCTGATGATAACTGTGGCATGGATTCCACTTGCCTTGAGGGACTTCCTTGAGGATCATCCTCCCCACAGTGCCGTCAGTGCGGCTCTGTCCGATGAGGTGTAGTCGGTGCTGCCTGTCCATATGTACGACATGATGGTGTCATCAGTGTTGTATTTGAGATTGGCGCCATTGCCGAAGGGGTGGTCCAGCCCAATGGCATGGCCAATCTCGTGCCGAATGGTCCATTTCTCGAGGTCTGTTATCTGTCCTCCAGACTTGTTTTGCCAGTAAACATCAAACCAGCCATTGCGCCTTACTGTAAGCCCGTCGAAGTTTCTGATTCTTTTTCGACTTGTGATGCGAATATCTGCTTTTGATCGACTTTTCTGTTCAACGAAGCTAAGCCCTGTGAGTTGATCAAGAAAGCGAAAGTTCTCTCGCAAGAAGCCTGCCTCTTCCCCCGAGACTGACTGGCGTCTTCCTTTCCCTTTGCGGCTGATCCAATACTCAACGACCCCATCTCTTCCAGAAAAATTCCAGAGATTCTTGGCGAACTTCGGGTTGGTGATTCCGCGAGGACTGATGCTCATGTTGGATCGTTGGATTGAAGCTGTCAGAGCTTTCAGCTCTCTGAGGCGCTCGGTGGGCGTTGAGGTGCTCTCCCCCCTACCCCCAGCCCACGCTCCTTCCTCGTCCCATGCTCCCCAGACTGTGCCACCTGATCCCTGGGGGTGCCAGCCACGCATGGGCAGCAGCCCAGCTGTCGGACCCAGATCTTGTCGCTGTTCGCTGGCCCTGGGCCCGCCGTCACGAGACCCTGCCACCCCCCGCTCGCCTGGCGGCCTGGTGAATTCAGCCGCAGCAGCCGAGCTCCTCAGCAGCACCCCGACCCTGCCCACTTGGCCTCCCCATCAGCTCCCGGGCCTGATCGTGCTCACGATTTGAGAGCGCCTTGTCGCTCGTCATGGCCCTGCTGCTCAGGCTTGGCCCACCCTGGGGGATAGGGGTGGGGCCTGCTGCACACAACCTCCAAGAGTTCGTGATTGGTGCCCTGATCACCTGGGAGTCATCCCTGCCGATGCGATCGACCTCGCCTCGCCAGATGCCGATGACCCACCAGGCGCTGCGGCCGCTGCGTCATCGACCCGGATCCATCCTGCGTCCCACCTCCTGAGCCTGTTACCTCGTCTGCTTGTTCCACAGGAGTTCCCAGAATGCCCCGGGCACCAACCCTGCTTCTTCGGAGGTAATCCGCCAGTCGCGCCGACACCACGGAGCTGCGCGGCCCCATGGCCAAGCCTAGGATCACAGCGATAGATGAACGACGTCTCACCGCGTGTGCATCGATTTCTTCAGCCTCCCCAGGCCCTGTTGATCCGACCCGATGCCAACTTCTGCCAGGGCCGGCCGCTATGACTCGAACGGAACACATGCCGAAGGACCAACCCTCTGGGCAAGCCGCCTCCCCTTGTACTGAGCCTCTTGTGTATGAGAGCAAGAAGCTCAACCGCACCGTCAGTGCTTCCATCTTGGCCGCTCTGCCGGAGAAGCAACTGATGGTGCTGTACGGAGAGCTTGGTTGGGCAGTTGCGGATGCCAAGGCTCAGCGCATCGAAGTCGAAGAGCAGATCAAGCGAACGGGCACGTCCCATGCATGGCCCCTGCTGGCCAGTGCAGTGGAAAAGGAGTCCGACCTCACAGAACTCTTCAGGGAAGTCAAGGCCCGGCTGGGGTGGGACGCGCCACAGCATCAATGGGACGCACAGCGGGACCCACAGCTGCATCCGCCACTGATGGAAGAGCCCAAGGACACCCTGATCCACAACTGGCTGCCCGATCTGGCGTGGTTCTTTCAGCAGGTGGCCCGCGATGAACTACCACTTGAGACCTACCAGCGTCTGCTCAGGATGGCAGAGCTGCGTCGTTCTATTGAAGTGGCGCGTCTGTACAACACGTCCACCCCGTGAGCACCGGATCTGGATCAGCCCGTCGCTTTGTCCTTGTGATCGGCGGGGAACCCCTGCGTTGCCATCGGTATGGCCCCAGATCATCTCACTCCCAGCCGGCTCCAACGCACGCTGTCAAACCCCAGTCAGAGGAGCTGATCGCTTTCGGAGCTGAACCAGCTGACCTCTCCAGCCACACTGGAGCAGATCGTTCAGACCCCTTCGGCTCGAGGTCTGCAGTCGAAATTCAGTCGTACACCGCCTCATAGCCCCTGGGCAGGAGATTCCACCCACGGCTGTAGACGTGGACGCGACGGGTGGCTCGCCCCCCGTGTTCCAACGCCAGTCCGGCATGGGCCCAGGCCAGCACGCTTCCCTTCAGATTGCGGGTGCGGAATCCCTGCTGGATCAACTGACGCCCGTAGAGGCCGCTGCGTAGTCCGATGGTGCAGTAGGGCACCACCAGGCTGGAGCGGTATCTCTCCTTCTGCCGCTCGAACTGCTCCACGCTGATTGCCCCGGGCAGGGTGGACACCGCCCGCTCCCGTGGTTCCCGCACATCCACCAGCACGATGGCTTTGCCCTCCGCGCGGTGCTGCTGTACGTCCTCCACCAGCAGGTCGGGCACCTCGGGGAATTGGCTTGCCTGGAAGATCCCATAGCGGCGCCCCACATCGCGTGCCCGCTGGGCATCGGAGTCCGCATGTCCGCCCACTCCCGCGCAGCCGAACAGCACAAGCCCGAGGCCCATGGCCACCCAGCTGCCCAGCCCAGGAAGCCTGGAAGGAACGGCTGACTGCTGCTGAGATCGCGGCCTTGGGTTCAACGTGGTTGCCGACACCGTCACAGCGCCCAGGATGGCCGATCACCTGGCAGCAGGTGGGCTCAGGCGTCTGCTGTTCTGCGGCCTGGCCCAGAGCACCCGACGGATCGGCTTCAGGTCATGCGGTGGGTAGTCCGCGCCGAGTCGGCCTCATGCTCCCTGATCAGCCGTAGCAACCTGGGGTGCCTCGACTGTTCGGCACTGCAGAGGCCAGGAGTGACTGGACACCGAGGGCATTCTGTCTAGTCCCTTCTCCTACACAGAAGCCCATTAAATTCTGCTGCGAACTGTCCCAATCTATGGCCTCTGGGTGGGGACTTGTTTGGGTGTTTCTAAGCTGATGGTGAGGAGAGGAGGGTGACTGGCCATGGCCAATTTAGCTCAGTTTCCATTTACGCCGCAAAGCGACACGGCCGAATCCCTGGTCAATGGCTGGGTGCTCGGGGTGCGCAAGGTTGATGCTCTTAGAGGGAATGACATCATCAGAGGCAACGCTATGGGGTGTGGCATCTGCAACGGTGGCATCATCTCCGCTGGACGAGGAAATGATTTACTGGAAGGCACGAATCCCCCTGATTCTGTGGCCGGCCCTCGCAGTATTGCAAACTGGGGTGAAATCAATGCGGGACCAGGCAACGACACAATCAGGGCCTATGGTAGAGGGGGTATCCTTAATCATGGCTCAATACGGTCGGGTTTAGGTGACGATGAGATCCTTGGCGTGGCTGATAACAATTATCCCAGGGAGCAGGCTGAGGAGGAATGGACTAAAAGCGGGATCGTGAATGCAGGTGGAGAGATCATTACAGGGGACGGAGACGACAGCGTAGTCGGCGAGTCTTCGGTGTATTCGGGCATCTCCAATAACATTGATGGCGTCATTGAGACGCGTTCTGGGGCTGATGTAGTCAGGGGGGATGGTTATTTGTTTGGCATCGCCAATGATGGCTCGCTGAAAACAGGATCTGGACGTGATGTTGTGACGGGGGCTGGTGCTGTCTTCGGTATCCGGAACTCTGGTCTTATCGCCACTGGAGATGGCAACGATGTCTTGGATGCCTTCGTTGGTGGGTTTTCTGGCCAAGGCAAGGCCTCTCTTGGGCGCGGTAATGACACCTTGATTGGATTTGTTTCTGAGAGTGGCAAGGGAAATCGGAGCGTTGTGGGTGTCTTTCTGGGAGGCCGTGGTAGTGATAAGGTCCTTTTGGGTGATGGTGTCTACCGGCTTGATCGTGGTCGTATCGGCTTTGTCGGCGACGGACGAGTCATGAAGACCAAAAGTTTCGAGAGGATCGGAGGCGTTGATGGAGGACTCTTCAACTTCAAAGATGGAATCCTGACCATCGCCGGAGGTGTGGCAACCTCCCTGATTTGAAACGCTTAGCTCCCTGCACATCCAGGCGTTTTCACGAACAATCCTTGGCTGCCATGGTGACCATGTAACGAGCTGCCTTGCACCGCAGCAATGCTTACCAAGCGGCTTCCTCGGTTCTGTGCCCGGAGCTCAGGCACTGGTGCTTCACCCTGAGGCGACGTAATGGGTTGCTCTAGGTGCCGATCAGAACGTTCGTCACGGCTACCCACCGTCTGGGCTTGAATGGACTGCCAAGCCTCAGCTGCTCGCAGTCGGCTGTTGCAGGCTCGCCTGCTGAACGAGAAGGGCCACCCGTGCCACTCGGGTCTGGCTGGCCTCGACCTCCAACAGTGGCTCGCGAAGCTGCAGACAGGCTTACACCTGGTGGCAAACAACATCTAGTCTTGCTTCAAATTGGGACTCTGTGCCCTGGAAGCCCAGGCGATATTGAGCAGATCTCCAGCATGCTATGGACCTGACGGAGCTGATCCCCACCATCCCAGCCCTCGTCGAGGAGCTCGGGGAGTTGCTGGCCGCCCACAGAACTGTGGCCTGCCTGGAGCACATGAAGTGGCTGGGAGCTTTCATGTGCATCACGCCAGTTCAAAGGAGTCTTGTCGGTGCCGCTACCGGTGAGGACGAAGCCTTTGAGCTCGTGCGTCAGCACAGACCAACCCTGCTTGTGGCCAGTCAGCAGCTGCAGCAGGGTACAGGGCTTTCCCTTGTGGCTCGAGCAGAGGCCATCGACAGTTCCATCAAGACCCTGCTCGTTGCTGACGACTCCCATCCTCATCTGGTGCGCGAGGCACTGGCAAGAGGCTGTGACGGTATTTGCTTCGAGTCGGGGCGGTTCATGCCGGCCCTGCGGGTGATCGCTGGAGGCGGCATCTACTACCCGAAGATCGTCGCGCAGGAGCTTCAGACACAAGGTGTTCACCATCAACCCGTGGAGCCCCTGACAGAGCGAGAACGCAACGTGTTGAATGGCTTGATGCTCGGGCTGACTGACCAGCAGATCAGCAAACGTCTGGTGGTGAGTCCTGAAACGGTGAAGACCCACGTCAAGCACATCTACCAGAAGCTTGGGGTGGACAATCGAACCAAGGCTGTCGTCAGGTCGATCGCTGCTGGTCTGATCAGCCTGGAAGCTGCCATGCAGGACTCCGGGATTCTGTAACAGAGGGCCCTTCGCTTTCAGGCATCAGCCCGAGCTGGTGAAAATCCCTCGAATGGGGGATCCAGCAGGTGACCTTCCACGGCGATGGTGAAGGAATTCCAGGGGCGACCCAGGCAACCATCGCTGAGACATGATCACTGGACCTCGATCGGCTCTTGATTCGACGACCAAGGCCTTGCTTTGCGAGCGCCGATTGAATCCAGATTCAATGCCGAATACGGACCAGCTGGTCATGCTCTTCCTGCGCCAGCAGGATCTTCTCTCTGGTTCACGTTGGAAGGAGCAGGAACAGATTGCTGCCTTGCAGGAGTTGCTCCGCTGGAAACAGTGGGCATTAAGCGATCATGGCTGGGATTTCTTGAAGCAGAGGATCGAGGAAGACTGCCGCAGGACCCGGGAAGGTGTCGACGAGGTGCCCTGCACTCCCCAACCGGCGGCCGATGTGAAGCGTGTCATGGAGACCTTTCGAACGTCGCAAGAGAAGTCCGTGAAGGTGCCACTCGTTGCTGTTCTATCGCTTCTTCTGGTAGCCACAACCTTTGCGGCCCTTGGCCCAGATTGTGAATCGAGAGGCCTGCTTCGGGAGCATGCTCTGGCAGCCGACTACGGTTGGTTTCGGTAGAGCTTGCCTTGTCTCTGCCGATGGCTTCATCACGCGCGCCAGGGGAGATCAGTCCTTCGACCATGGGCCGCCGTCGACGTCATCCTGGCTGGCGCCCATGGGGAGTTGCCGATTCCCTGAACCCCTCTCCCTCACCTGCCAGCTTCACCGGGGCCGGCTGAGCAGGCCCTGGCCGTCGACAGCTTTCCCGGGCCAGGCACCCAGAACCGCTGCAAACACTTGGAGATCAGCCCAGCTGATCACTGCCATCGCCAGGGCTGATGGGCCGTTCGGCAATCCCGCCTTCATGGGCGAGAAACAATGCGTTACATTCGTTGAGCCGTCCAGCACGGCTCTTCATACCGCCCCTTGGGGCACAACCAACCGTTCTCATGACCACCACTCTCCAGCAGCGCTCCGGCGCCTCCAGCTGGCAGCAGTTCTGCGAGTGGGTCACCTCCACCAACAACCGCCTCTACGTGGGCTGGTTCGGCGTG
>NZ_JBKKKY020000012.1:0-70909 GCF_046613545.2 Aphanothece microscopica RSMan92
AGTGGAACCACGCCGATCCATCTCGAACTCGGCTGTGAAACGCTGCAGCGCCGACGATATTTGGGGGGTAGCCCCCTGAGAAAATAGGTCGATGCCAGGTAAAACATTCGCTTCTGCTCCAGCCCCAGCGGCTGGAGCGCCAGAGCCACCCCACACGGGGTGGCTTTGTTGTGGGGAGGCTTTGAAGGTGGGGAGCGCTCGGGCCGTCCCGCTAGGCTCCGGTGACGCCTGGGTCCTTGGGGCGGTGTGAGCTCTCGCCGGAGAATCTTTTGCCGAGGAATGCAGGGCGGCGGGCCGGTCTGAGGCGCTTCGCTGCAGGGCGCATCGTCTGGCGAGCGATCCAGCTGTGGTTTCGCCATGACTGTGTCGATCTGAGCGCCGCTTTCGCGTATCACGCCCTGCAGTCGGTCTTCCCGATCGGACTGATTGCCCTCTCCCTGGCCGCCAGGGTTCTGGGTCAGGATGAGGGCCTGGTGGACCGGCTGCTCAGTGGGGCTCGGCAGGTGCTGCCCGATTCCGCCATGCCCGCTGTCTCCACGGGCTTGAACGCGTTTCTTCGGCAGGGTTTCGGGGCCGGACTGCTGGGTGTGCTGGTGCTCCTGCTCACGGCCAGCAATGCCTACCTGACCCTTCAGCGTGGTGCCGACCGGATCTGGTGGAACCGGCCCTTCGGTCTTGAGAGGATGGGTGCGTCCCAGCTGGTCCTGCGCTATCTGAAGCTGCGCTTCAAGGCCCTGGCGCTGGTATCGCTGTTGGCCCTGATGATCGTGCTGGACAGGGTGATCAGTCCCTGGCGTCTTGCCGACGCGCCGCCGCGGATCGGGATGATGCCCCGCGTCATTCCGTTGACGCTCGATCTGCAGCACCCCCTGACCCTGGCTGTGGACCTGCTGATGACCCTGGGCTTCATCTTCCTGGCGTCACTGTTGCTGCTGTGGATGTTGCCGTCACGACGGGTGCCCTGGCGCCATCTTCTGCCCGGAGGTGTCTTCCTTTCGCTGTCGCTGACCCTCCTGAACCTGGTGGTGGGTCGGGTGCTGGTGGCCCTGGGGCTGCGCTTTCAGGCCTATGGCCTCGTCGGTGGGGTTCTGGTGTTTGGTTTCTGGATCTGGCTGATCGGAGTCCTGATCTATTTCGCCCAATGCCTGAGTGTGGTGATCAGCCGTCCGGCCAGCCACCGGTCGTGAATGGCTTCAGCAGCCTTCCAGCCAACCTCTCACGCTGCCAGCTCACGGTGCCAGTCACCGAGTTGGAGCAGACTTGCCAGGGGCCAGGATGGTCATCCCGGTCGCCATGCGCCAGGACTGGCCCTGCCCGTTCCCCTTCCCGTCAGCCATGCAGAGGTCGGTTCCCTGGTTGCCCATTCTGCTGATCGGGGCCTTGCTGCTGGCACCGCTGCCGTTCGGGCGCTTCCTGCTGGATCTGCTGGGGGGCATCACCCTCACCCTGTTGCTCCTGCCGGTCCTGCTGGGTGCGGTCGGGTTTATCGCCTGGCAGGTGTTGCGCCGCCGCCTGCAGGTCTGCCCGGCCTGTGGGTTTACCAGCCTCGGTCTGGAGGTCTGCCCCGCCTGCGGCACCTCCCTCGGCGCCTCGGCGTCGGCGGAGCGGCCGTCGCCCAGGCCGGACAGCCAGGTCTTCGGGAGTGATCGCGAGGCCTCCACCGCGACCATCGACGTCGAAGTGGTGTCCTCCCAGTCCATGGACAGCGACAGCCGTTCGGAAGCACCTTGATCGGCCAGGTTGATCGACCCGGTTGATTGACCAGAACGCTCCGCAGAGCGTCCGACCCCTGGGAATGTCCACCTGGCCATGTCCACCTGGGTGGTCCAACCCTGGCCTGGCGGCCTGGCCCGGACGGGCTTTGCTCGCTCGTGGGACCGTCCCCCTCAGGAGATGCGGTCCAGCTCGTCCAGCCGCCGCTCACGGAGGTAGAGGAACAGCGGAGCGCCGAAGGCGAACGCCACAGTCACGCAGCCGAGCAGCACCCAGGGCAGTCCCCGCATCTGCAGCCGCCGGCTCTCCTGCACCATCCAGAGCACCACGGCCGTGGCGCCGATGGCGAGATCCCGCGAGAGGGATGAGGCCGCCGGGTTGGCGTTGGCGAGGGCCACGAACAGCCCGATATCGAAGCTGGCGCCGTAGTCCTGGATGAACGCCAGGTTGGCCAGCCAGGGCAGCACCGCGCCCGCGACGGCCAGGGCCAGGTACACCCATCGGAGCCAGCGCAGGGGGCGTCCGCTGCCGCCGGATGCGGAGATCTCGTCGGTGGTCATGGGTGGTACGGGGTGGGGGGGCGTTCGGCGTCGTCACTCAAGTCCCAGAGCAGGATCTCCTGCTCCACGTGCTCGAGGATCTGTTCACAGCGCTCCGCATAGGCCTGGGCGCGGCGATAGAGCGCGGCCATCTCCTCCACCTGGAGGTCGCTGGCCTGGAGTTCGGCCAGGATCAGCTCCAGAGCCGCCCGGGCTTCGTTGTAGGACAGCTGCGCTGCCGTGCGTTCCGCCTGACGGCCGGGGTCAGGGGTCCTGCTGCGCTGGCCGCTGGAGCGGCCCTGGCCGCGGGCACTGGAACCGGTGCTGGCCATGGTCAGGCAGGAGCCGCTGGTGGGGATGGATGGGGGTGAATCTGGCGCACGAGGGCATCGGCCTGCCCATCCGCGAGTTCGAGCACCACGGCCTGATCGGGATGCAGGTCGTGGACCGAGCGCACCAGCGGACCCGTGCCGAGCCGGATCAGGCTGAATCCCCGCTGGAGGATGTGCTCCGGGGAAAGGGCCCGCAGCAGCGACCGGGCCTGGCGCAGGCTGGTCCGCCGCTGGTCCAGCAGGTCCCGGGGGTGGAGTTGGCTGAGCCGTTCGTCCAGCCGGCCGAGCTGCTGCCGCTCCCCCTGGAGGCGCAGGGTCACCAGCTGGGCGAGATGGCGGCGCGCCTGCGCCAGGCCCGCCAGCACGGCCGCCCGTTCCGGCAGCAGGGCCACCAGCGCCGCAGTCGGGGTCGCCGCCCGGTGGTCGGCGACCAGGTCGGCAATGGTGGTGTCATCCTCGTGCCCGATCCCACTCACGGTCGGCACCGGTGAGGCCGCGAGGACGCGGGCCAGATCGGCCCCGTCAAAGACCGTCAGATCCTCGCGGCTGCCTCCACCCCGTGCCAGCACGATGGCCTCGATGCCTTGGCTCTCCAGGTGGGTGTAAAGGTGGCTGAGGGTGGCGCAGATCTGTCCCTCGACGGCCCCTTGAACCGGGATGGGCACCACCAGAATCCGGGTGGCCGGCCAGCGTTCCGCGGCCGTGCGCAGCATGTCCGCCAGGGCCGAACTCGGCACACTGGTGAGCAGGGCGATGCACTGCGGCAGGGGGGGCAAGGTCCGCTTGCGTTCAGGGGCAAACAGCCCTTCGCCGCTCAGCAGCTGGCGCACCTGCTCGAAGCGGCGCAGCACACTGCTGAGGCTGGGCCTCAGATCGAGCACCTGCACACTGAGGGAGGCCCGGCTGGCCCAGAAGTTGAGCTTGCCTACCACCAGAACGCCGTCCCCATCGCTCGGCTGCAGGCTCAGCCGGGACAGCTGGGAGGCCCACACCACGGCCGTGATCGACGCCTGGTCATCGACCAGGGTCATCCACAGATGGCCCTTCTTTAGCTGGGGCCGGCTGACGGTGGCCTCCAGCAGAAAGCGGGGCGCGAAGCCGCGCTCCAGCAGGCTGCCCACGGCGGCGTTGAGCGCGCTGACGCTGTAGCGGGGCAGACCGGACCCCTCGCCTGGGCCGTTCATGGCCTGAGGGCATGGAGGCCCTTCATGATTCCAGTTGGCGGTAGCAGGTCCACCAGTACAGACTCACGAGTCCGGCCAGCAGGGCGATGGCCTGGCCGGCGGGGTGGTCGATCCGGATCAGCCCCGCTCCGCAGATGACCAGGGCACTGCTCAGCAGCCGCGAGCCATCACGGCGGTTGTTGACGAAGAAGCGGGCCACGGACGGCATGGCGAACAGGGCGAGTCTGCAGCAGGGGCGCGGCATCAGCCTCCCGTGGGCCGGGCTGTGCCGCCCTGCCGGGCCAGGGCGGCCTTGGTCAGGCCGGTGGGCTGGGCGTTGGCGCCGTCCTCCGGCCAGGGGTGGCGTGGGTACCGCCCGCGGAGCTCCCGCCGGACCTCCCGGTAACTGCCCTGCCAGAACCCCGCCAGGTCCCGGGTGATCGCAGCGGGACGTCCCGCCGGGGTGAGCAGGTGCAGGGTCACGGGGAGCTGCCCGTCGAGCAGGGTCGGACCCACGGCCATGCCGAACACCTCCTGCAGTTTCACCGCCAGCACCGCCTCGCCGCTGCTGTAGTCGAGGCTCACCGCCCGTCCCGAGGGCACCGTGAGCCTGGCCGGCAACACCCGATCCAGTTCCAGGCGCCGTGACCAGTCCAGATCCCCCCAGAGCGCCTCGGCGAGATCGATCCCCTGCAGGTCGTCCAGGCTGCGCAGGCCCTCCAGCTGGGGAGCCAGCCAGCTCTGCAGATCCGCGAGCAGCCAGGTGTCGCTGCGGTCCGGCCAGGGCGTCCCCAGATGGCGGTGGGCCAGGCACAGCCGCTGCTGCAGCTGGCGGGTGCTGGCCCGCCAGGGGAGGGCCGCCAGGCCTGTCTGCCGCAGGCCGTCGAGCAGGGCTGCCACCACCGCTTCACCGCTGGCTTGGGGCCAGGGGCGCGCGTCCAGGGTGAGGGCATCGAGTTCGAGGATCTGCTCGCACCGCACCCGGCCGGCAGCGGCATCCCAGCGGGCCTGGTACCGCCGCTGCCCCCCCCGGTCGGCCAGGTTCTCCAGGTAGGCCCGATCCAGGGGCAGGGCCTGGAGGATCCGGGCGTCCTGGTCCGCGCCATCGGCGGCGGCGACCGCCAGGAGCGTCGCCCCCCGCAGCGGGTCATGCGGATGCAGCACCGCGCCCCGGCCGCCGCGCATCAGAAACCTCCCCCGCCCATCGCTTCGCGCCAGCGCGACCCGCTCCGGGTAGGCCTCAGCCACCAGCCGGGCGGCCAGGGTGGCTTCCGGGCTGGGCGGCTGCTCCTGGTCCTGCGCCTGGTCCGCGGCCGGTGTGGCGTGGGGGAGAGCCCCCAGCTGACGCTCCCACTGGCGCTTGAGCTGCCGCAGGGGATGGTGGGGGTTCCGCTCCCGCAGCCAGTCGAGCCGGCTGAGCAGGTCGCTGCCGGCCTCCTGGCGGTTCAGGGGGTCCCGCTCGCTCAGCAGCACCGCCAGTTCACAGGCCAGGCTCTCGGCCTGCCAGCGCTGGGCCACCAAGAGCATGTGACCCAGCCGGGGGTGGAGCCCCAGCCGCGCGAGCCGGCGCCCGTCGGCGCTCAGCGCTCCGCCGGCATCGAGGGCCCCGAGCTGGCCCAGCAGGGCCCGGGCTTCCTTCAGGGCCGCAGCCCGCGGTGGATCGAGCCAGTTCAGCTCCTGCCCGAGGGGATCCCCCCAGCAGGCCAGCTGCAGCGCCAGGGGCAGCGGGTCGGCCTCCTGGATCTCAGGCGTGTCGTGATCAGGTCGCCGCTGTTGTTCGGCCGGCGACCAGAGCCGGATGCAGCGGCCCGGCCCCAGCCTCCCGGCCCGACCGGTCCGCTGGTCGGCACTGGCGCGGCTGGCGGCAACCGTGACCAGGGTGTCCATGCCGCTCACGGGGTCAAACCGGTTGCGGCGGCTCAGGCCGCTGTCGACCACCAGGGTCACCCCGGCGATCGTGAGGGAGCTCTCCGCCAGGGCGGTGGCCAGGACCAGCTTGGAGCGGCCGGGCCGGGCCGGGGCGATCGCCTGGCCCTGTTCCGCCAGGGGCAGGTTGCCGTGCAGGGGAACCCAATCGAGCGTGTCCTCCCAGCCCGCCGCGGCCAGGCTGCGGCTGCAGGCCTGAATCTCCGCCAGACCCGGCAGAAACACCAGGGCGGTGTCCCCCTGGGGGGGCTCGGCCTGCCAATGGTTCTCCAGTGCCCGCAGCACCTGCCGTTCCAGCCGTTCCCCAGGTCTGGGGAGCTGGTGAAGGATCTCTACAGGGTGGCTGCGGCCCGCGCTGCTGAGCACCCTGGCCTCCGGCATCTGGGCTGCGAGCGCCTCCAGGTTCAGGGTGGCCGACATGACCACGAGCCGCAGGGCGGGGTTGAGGAGCTCCCGGGCCTGGCGCACCAGGGCCAGGGCGAGGTCGGTGTCGGCGTGACGCTCGTGGAATTCATCGAGGATCAGGCAGCCGACCCCCTCCAGGGCGGGATCCTGCTGCAGGCGGCGGAGGAACACCCCCCCGGTCAGGACCTCGATGCGGGTGGCGGGGCTGGTGCGGCTCTCGAGCCGCACGCTGTAGCCCACCACCTGGCCCACGGCCTCGTGGCGTTCCACCGCCAGCCGCTGTGCCGCCGAGCGGGCGGCGATCCGGCGGGGCTCCAGCATCCAGACGCGGCCGCTTCCGCTGCCGCCGGTCCCAGCCAGGGCCGCGAGGGCAGCCCCTGGCACCCGGGTGGTCTTGCCCGCGCCGGGGGGGGCCTGAAGCAGCAGGGTCGCCCCCGGTTCCGCCAGCGCTGCCCGGATCTGGGGCAGGAGGGGGTCGATCGGCAGGCGTTCGGTCAGGGGCGGATGGTCAGGAGAGGCGGATGCGGAGCCGAACCGGGGCCCGATGGCCTTCAGCGCACGTGGCGCACACCATCGACCGGGTGGTAGGCCTCGCCGGTGAGTTCCTCGTAGACGATCGCCGGCAGGCCGGTTTCGAACATGGTCTGAAGGGCTTCCTTCAGGTAGGGGTTCCATCCACCGGTGCTGACGGAACCGTGCCGCACGGTCCAGTCCCAGGTGCCCTGCAGATCCCTGGGAATACGACCCTCACGGTCACGCCGGGCTACCAGGTCCTGGGATTCCACCAGGCCGACCAGCACGGGATCCTTGCCGTAGGCAGGGGTCAGGCTCAGTTCCAGACGGATCGGATCGTCCTTGACCAACTTCAGGCGAAAGCGAGGCGGGAGCTTGAGGGTGCGCAGTAAAGCAGCCACGATCCGCGTCCGTTGGTCCAATGCTCGCTCACTCCCTGAAGTCACGTTCTCACCGATGAGCCTATTCAGCTGGGGTCTCCCGGAAAGGCGGGACGCTCGTTGTCCCCACTGAACCGCACCGTGAGCAGATCTTCGCTGGTGAGCTGACCATCGGCATCGAGAAGTTCGGGATGGATGGTCACCCTGCCGGTGCGGTCAGCGACTTCCGGGGTCTCTCCGACCGGTCCCACGGCGCCCTGGGGATCCCCAGGGCGCGGCACCGCCCTGAAACCCTGCCCCATCACCCGAAAGGCCTGCCAGAGCAAGACCAGAAAACAGGCGCCGTAAATGATCGGGAAGAGCTGGGAGAGGATCGCGTTCATGCCCGGGGGGCTGGTGCAGGTGGAGTCGGCCGAGCCGCACCCCCATCATTGCCCGGACTGGCGGGAACTGGTCCCTGCGGTGGCGAGCATCCAGGCCCAGAGGGTGGTGCAGGCAGCACCGAAGGCGAGGAAGGCCAGGAGAAGTCGCTCAGTGCCCATGGATCGATACAAATCTTTGCGCAGCCTAGGGTCGTCGCCCCTTCTCCTGGGGGTCGGGCCTGCGGAAGCCTTGGGGTGCGCAGGGCCGGGTCCGGCCAGGAGTCACGGGAGGGCCGGGGATCCGCCCTTCTGGGTCTTGCGGGTCTGACTACGGTTCTGGGATGTCGTGGCCGCTTCGTACATGGGTTCGCACCGTGCCCTGCCCTTGACCTGGGCTCCGTTTCTGGCGGCATCCCTCTGCCTTCCTGCCGGCCTGGCCATTCCGCAGCCCCTGGCCGCCGCCCAGTCCGGCACCAGCATCGGGACTGCCCTCAGCCGCCAGTCCTTCGTGGCCGCCGCGGTCCGTCGCGCCGGCCCCGCGGTGGTCACGATCGACACCGAGCGCACTGTGCGGGTCGCGGGAGCGGGGGGGGGAGCTTCCAACTCCCTGATGAACGATCCGGCCTTCCGCCAGTTCTTCGGCCTCCCCCAGCGTTCCGTCCCCCCGGCCCAGCGCACCGAGCGCGGCCAGGGCAGTGGTTTCATCATTCAGGCCGATGGTCTGATCCTCACCAACGCCCATGTGGTGGAGAAAACGGACCGTGTCACGGTGGGCCTCCAGGACGGCCGGCGTGTGGAAGGCACCGTGATGGGGCTGGACCGGCTGACCGATCTGGCCGTCGTGCGCCTTGCTGGATCGGGGCCCTGGCCGGTGGCTCCCCTGGGCGATTCGGATGCCCTCCAGGTCGGGGAATGGGCGATTGCCGTCGGCAATCCCTATGGGCTCGACAACACCGTGACGATGGGGATCATCAGCAACCTCAACCGGAACGCGGCGAAGCTCGGGATCACCGACAAGCGTCTGGATCTGATCCAGACCGACGCGGCCATCAATCCCGGCAATTCCGGTGGGCCCCTGCTCAACGCCGATGGTGAAGTGATCGGCATCAACACCCTGGTGCGTCAGGGCCCCGGGGCCGGCCTGGGGTTCGCCATTCCGATCAACCGGGCCAGGGACATCGCGCGCCAGCTGGTGGCGACCGGCAAGGTGAGCCACCCGATGATCGGTGTCGGCCTCGATCTCGTGCGTCCGGGCGATGGGACCGGCCTGACCCGGGGGGTGCGGGTGGCCTCGGTTCTGGCCAACGGCCCTGCCGAGCGTGCCGGCTTGAAAGAAGGTGATGTGGTGGTGGCGGCCGGAGGGGAATCGGTGGTTCAGCCCTCCCAGTTGGTGTCTGCCGTGGAAAGGACCGGTGTGGGGGGAAGCCTCACGCTGAGCATTCAGCGCCAGGGCCAGGTTCTGAAGGTGACGGTCGTGCCGGTGCAGATGGGCGGAGCCTGACGCGCCGCCCTTCTCGCCCGGATCGTCACCGGATCAGGCCTCCTGACCCCAGGGGGCCGTGAATCCCGGGCCGAACTGCGAGGGCGCCGCCAGCTGCTGGCGCATGACCCACTGGGTCGCGGCTTTCTGGCTGTGCCAGGCCTGCAGCAGTTGCTTGGCGATCCCCTGCAGGGCCTTGAGGTCTGCCGTGTCATCGATGGCGCGGCTCATCCGTTCCAGCTCGAATTGCTGACCGAGGCTGAGGGCGAGTGGTTCAGGCATGGCGGGCGTCGCGATGGGGCGATGGACCGGCCCAAAGCTACAAACTGTTTCAGTTCCGCTCGTAGCCGTTGCGACAGGGGCCCTTGGTTGTGGTGATTTCCTGTCAGCGTGATCCCCGGTGGCCCGTTCAGGCCGCCTTGTGCTTGCGGGAGGCCTGCCGCTCCTGCTGTTTCTGGCGGTTGGCGGCTCGCTTGGCGAGGCGCGTGGCTTCGGCGGCCTGCTGGCGCGCGAGCTCGGCCTCTTCCTCCTTTTTCTCGAGGTAGTAGGCGTAGTCACCCCGGTAGAGCACCAGTTCGCCGTCCTGCACCTCGACGATCCGGTTGGCCACCCGCGCCATGAAATAGCGGTCATGGCTCACCAGCAGTGCCGCTCCCTCGTACGCGATCAGGGCGTCCTCGAGCATCTGCTTGGCGGGGATGTCGAGGTGGTTGGTCGGTTCGTCCAGCACCAGCAGGTTGCAGGGGGTGAGCAGCATCTGGGCGAGGGCCAGGCGGGCTTTCTCCCCCCCGGAGAGCTTGCCGGCTTCCTTGAACACGCTCTCGTTGCTGAAGCAGAAGCTGCCCAGCAGCGAGCGCACCTGGGTCTGGGTCCAGTCCGGCACCGCCTCGAAGATCGTGTCGATCACCGTTTTGGAGAGATCCAGGGCTTCGGCCTGGTTCTGCTCGAAGTAGCCCGCCACCACGTTGTGCTCTCCCAGCCCGGCGCGGCCCTCGAGCGGCTGCTCCAGGCCCATCACCAGACGCAGCAGGGTGGACTTGCCGGCCCCGTTGGGGCCCACGAAGGCGATACGGTCCCCCCGCTCCACCTCGAGGTTGGCCCCGAGGAAGAGGATCCGGTCGCCGTAACTGTGGGTGAGATCGGCGATCTCGGCCACCAGCCGGCCGGAGCGGGGAGCCTCGGGAAAGTGGAAGCGAGGTCCACTCACCGACTCGACTGGGGCCTCCACCCGCTCGATCTTGTCCAGGAGCTTCTCGCGGCTCTTGGCCTGGGTCGAACGGGTGGCGCTGGCGCGGAACCGATCGATGTAGGCCTGCTGGGCCGAGAGCTCCTTCTGCTGGCGCTCGAAGGCGGACTGGGTGGCTTCCCGCTCCAGGGCCTTCTGCTCCAGATGCTGGGTGTAGTTGCCCAGGTAGGTGCGGGAGACGCCCCGCTCGGTTTCGACGATCTGGTTGCAGACCCGATCCAGGAAGGTGCGGTCGTGGCTGATCACCACCAGGGCGGCGGTCTGTTGGATCAGATACCCCTCAAGCCATTGGATCGTCTCGACGTCCAGATGGTTGGTGGGCTCGTCCAGCAGCAGCAGATCGGGGTCCTGGAGAAGGATCTTGCCCAGGGCGATGCGCATCTGCCAGCCTCCCGAGTAGTCCCCGACCACCTGTTCGGCCCCCTCGGGGGTGAAGCCGATCGTGGGGAGCAGTTTGTCGATGCGGGCATCGAGCTCGTAGCCGTGCAGCGCCTCGAAGCGGCTGTGCAGCTGGCCCAGTTCGTGGATCAGGGCATCGAGATGCTCCGGATCGCTGGCCGCCCGCTCGCTCGCCATGGCGTGCTCCACCGCGTGCTGGCGCACGAGCACCTCCGCCGCTTCCCCGAAGGCCTGGAACAGCTCCTCCCGCACGGTGCGGCGAGGGTCCACGTCGAACTCCTGCTGCAGGTAGGCGATCCGCGGTTCGCCCTGGCGGATCACCTGACCGCTGCTGGGTTCCTCGAGTCCGGCGATGATCTTCAGCTGGGTGGATTTGCCCGCACCATTCACGCCGACCAGGCCGATGCGGTCCCCGGCCTTGACTTCCCAGGTGACGTCGCGCAGCACCTCCCCGGTCGGATAGATCTTGCCGATGCGTTCAAGACGGAGCACGGGGCGGAGCGGAGCGGAGGGCTGCAGGCGAGGCCGGGATGGGGGACTCGTCCCAAGCTCATCATTTCGCATCATTGCCGCACCGTGGACGTGCCCGGTCGGTTAAGGGGCCGATCGGGCTGGCCGCCGGGCCTGCGGGGGACGCCTGCCTCGGGCAGACTCCGGGCAGTCGCCGTTGTCCCGGGATGATCAAGCGCCTCGAGCAGGTCGCTGCCCTGGTGGTGGCCGCGGGCCTGGCCATCGTGAGCTACTGGCTGTTTTTCAGCTGGGCCCAGGGAGGGGGGATGAAGCGTCCGGCGGCGTCGCCCCGATCAGAGACCTCCGCGGGCCTTGAGCAGCCACTGCTTGCTGGCGGGGTCGTCGAGCGCGGCGATGTGGGCCTTGACCTCTTCCCGGCTCACCGGTAGGTCGAGTTCCGCACCCAGACCCACGATGCGATCCAGCGCGCCGCTGGGATCCTGCAGCGCCTGGCGGAACAGCGACTGGGTCAGCTCGGGGTCGGCGCTGATGCGGCCATACAGTTCCACAGCGTTGCCGGTCGGATCCGCCGAGATCGGATCCACCGGGATCGGATCCACCGAAGCGTCCTCCCCGCGCGAACTGTGGCCGGGACCCTGGCTCGGGCTGTGACTCGGGCTGCTGCTCATGGGGAGGGTCCAGCGACTCTTCTCTGACCCTATGGGCCGTTCAGGACCCTGGCGCGACGCATTGCGGCTTTGTTGTTCAGGCGGCCTTTTTCAGGCGGCCTTCGGGTTGTCGTTAACCGGTGTGCCGCAGGCGGAGGCGTCCTCCATGCTGCGGGCATCCAGACAGAGCACCTTGCGCAGCTCCGCGTAGTTCGCGGCAAGGGCGGTGCGCCCCTCCTGCTGGGCTCCGTACTCGGCCCGCTGCAGCACATGGTGCAGATGGGTGAGCAGGTAGGTGCTGATCACGGCCGAGACCAGCACGTCGCTGCGCTCGGCGGTGCGGCGGTTGCGGCTGTGGGGCATGGGGCCACCTCCGGATGGATGGGGAACGGATGGGCTGTCGCCAGCATAGGCATGGATACTATCCATGCGCATCTGAGTACACTGCAACGTATCCGGGTGGAACCTGGAGGCCCGGTTCCACCCCGGGCCTGCCGCCGCCCTCCCCGTCCCCCTGTTGTCCGTTCCCGTCTGGCGTGGCGACCCGGCAAACCTCCTCCAGCGGGCGGCCCAAGTCGCCCAGGATCCAGGTCGTTCTGCCGGAGGATCTCTGCTTGCGGCTGGCCCAGCTGGCCGAGGCCGATTCCCGGACCGTGAGCAACATGGCCAAGGTGCTGATCCAGCAGGGTGTGGAGCGCCTGGAGCAGGCCCGCGGCAGCGCTGGCCCCACCCCCGCCACCGCCTCGCCTGCCCCGTCAGCCCCGTCGCTGACCAATGCGGACCAGTTCCGCCAGCAGCTGGAACAGCAGGGCCAGGGGCGCCCCCAGCGCCTGCGGGGCGCACCCCGCAGGCTGCGTCTCCAGCGCCCCAGCTAGCCCGGTGGCCGGGCGCAGACCCCCAGCACCGTGGGGCGGCGAGCGCCGGTCACCTCAGGCGCATTGCCGGGGTGGTTGCGGTGATGCCACCAGGCGAGCAGCGCGAAGGCCAGCGCCTCACGATCGCTGTCGGCAATGCCCAGATCGGCCAGGGGACGCACGATCACACCCCGGCAGCGGCGGCGCAGCTGCTCGATCAGCAGGCCGTTCCGGGCGCCACCGCCGGCCACCAGCAGTTCGATGGGCCGGGGCCCGTGTGCCAACTCCTGGGCCACGGCGGCGGCGCTGAAGGCCGTGAGGGTGGCCAGCGCATCGGCGGCCTCCCCCTCGGCTGGTCGGTCTGGGCCGGCGGGCTGGCGCACGGCATCCAGGGCC
Source organism: Aphanothece microscopica RSMan92 (assembly GCF_046613545.2). Lineage (NCBI taxonomy): Bacteria > Bacillati > Cyanobacteriota > Cyanophyceae > Chroococcales > Aphanothecaceae > Aphanothece > Aphanothece microscopica. Next base: position 12,827 of record NZ_JBKKKY020000012.1, read on the forward strand.
TCCAGCCGACGCTCCAGGTCGGGGCGGCCGAACAGCTCTCGCCCGGTGGATTTCGGTGGAACCTGCTGAAAGAACGGTTCCTGCAGCCACCGCCCGATCAGGGCCTCGTTCACCTGCCCCCGGCGGGCCCACGCGCCATCGGCGTCATAGGTCCGGCTGCCCCCGCTGAACCGGTGCACGGCCAGGTCGAGGAGGGTGTTGGCGGGCCCGCAATCCCAGCCGCGCACCGGCTGATGCCGATCGGGGCCGCAGCGCGGCGGCAGCAGGGTGAGGTTGGCAATCCCGCCGAGGTTGAGCACCGCCCGCCAGCCACCGCAGCGGCCGATCAGGGCCTCGTCGGCGGGTGGCACCAGGGGCGCCCCCTGGCCGCCGAGGGCAAGATCGGCCGCCCGGAAGTCGAAGACCACCGGGCGCTGCACCAGCGCGGCCAGCAGGGGACCCTGCAGCAGCTGCCAGCTGTTGCCCCGCCGCTTGCCCACGGGCGGGCGGTGCCAGACCGTCTGCCCATGGCAGCCCACCAGTTCGGCGCTGCCCTGGGGGTCGCAGGCACGGGCGGCCGCGGCCTGCACCTCGGTGGTGGCCTCGGCCAGCTCCAGCAGCGCCGCGGCGCTGAGCAGCTCCCCCTGGCCGAGCCCGATCAGCTGCTGCCGCAAGGGCTCGGGGTAGGGGAGGCTGGCCCGGGCGAGCAGGCGCCAGCGGGGCCGCCGGAGCGGTCCCTGGAAGCTCGCCAGCACGGCATCGACCCCATCGGCGCTGGTGCCGCTCATCAGACCGAGAACGCGCATCGTGTCGGTGTCGGGGGGGTCGGCTGGGTTATAGGAGCGGGCCTGGATCCGGAGCTGGCCGGCTCAGCGGTTGGGTTGGGGGGTCATGCGCAGGTAGGGCTTCACCTCGGTGACGCCCTTCGGGAACTTGCTCCTGGCTTCCTCGGTCGGGATGGAGGGCACCACCACGCAGTCGTCGCCGTCCTTCCAGTTCACCGGGGTGGCCACCTGGTGGTAGTCGGTGAGCTGGAGAGAGTCGATCACCCGCAGAATCTCATCGAAGTTCCGGCCCGTGCTGGCGGGATAGGTGATCTGGAGGCGGAGTTTCTTGTTGGGGTCGATGATGAACACCGAGCGCACGGTCAGGTTGTTGAGCGCATTCGGGTGGATCATCCCGTAGAGATCGCTCACTTTCTTGTCTTCATCCGCCAGGATCGGATAGTCGACAGTGGTGTTCTGGGTTTCGTTGATGTCACAGATCCAGCCCTTGTGGCTCTCGGCCGAGTCGACACTGAGGGCGATGGTCTTGACATTGCGCTTCTCCCACTCGGGGCGCAGCCGCGACACCTCGCCGAGTTCGGTGGTGCACACCGGCGTGTAATCAGCAGGATGGGAGAACAGGACCACCCAGCTGTCGCCGGCGTAGTCGTACAAATGGATCGGACCGAGCTGGGAATCCTGGGTGAAGTCGGGGACGGTGTCGCCGAGTTGCAGAGCCATGGGAGAGCAGGACGCAGGGAGAGGATGGGGCCGGTGGAGGCCCGCAGCTGACGATGGTGACACAGGCGCCGGTGATGCCGCTTGTGGTGATCGAGCCGCTTCTTCCCAGGCCGCTGGACGGTTGAACGCCTCAGTCTCCCCGGGGGGCCAGAGGGCCAGCTCCTCCCGCAGACGACGGAGTCCCAGCCCTTCCGTGGCGGAGACGAACAGGGCCGCACGGTCGAAGCTGCGGGCCCGATCCAGCTCATGGGCCCCACAGCGGTCGATCTGGTTGGCCACGAGCCGGCGGGCTGTGGTGGCCCCCAGGCCGTCCAGGATGGCGTGCACCGTCCGGAGCTGTTCCGGCCAGGCCGGATCACTCAGGTCCACCACCACCAGCAGACCATCGGCATCGAGGGTCTCCTCCAGGGTGGAGCGGAAGGCCTCCACCAGCGGGGGGGGAAGGTCGCGGATGAAGCCCACCGTGTCGGTCAGCAGCAGGTCGGTGGTCTCGCCGGTGCCTGGGATGGGCAGGGTGAGGCGCCGGGTGGTGGGGTCCAGGGTGGCGAAGAGCTTGTTCTCGGCCAGCACCGCACCGCGCCCCTCGGCCCGGGTGAGCCTGTTGAGCAGGGAGCTCTTGCCGGCATTGGTGTAGCCCACCAGGGCGAGGCGCCGCATGGGGCGACGGCCGGAGCGGAGGCGAGCGCGGTGGGCTTCCAGCTGCCGCAGATCGCGCTGCAAGCGCTCGATGCGTCGGGCGATGGCACGGCGGTCCTTCTCCAGCTGGGTTTCTCCCGGACCGCGGGTGCCGATGCCGCCTCCCTGGCGGGAGAGGCTGCGTCCACGCCCGGTGAGCCGTGGAAGCCGGTAGCGCAGCTGGGCCAGTTCCACCTGCAGGCGCCCGGCGGCACTGGCAGCCCGCTGGGCAAAGATGTCGAGAATCAGTTCACTGCGGTCGCTGACGGGCAGATCCAGCAGCCGTTCCAGGTTGCGGGCCTGCAGGGGCGAGAGTTCCCGATCGGTGACCACAAGGGTTGCCCCGAGCCGCCGGGCCTCGATCGCCGCCTCGGCCAGTTTTCCTTCGCCCCAGAGGGTGTGGGGGGTCATGCGGTGGCGTCGTTGCTGCAGGACCCCCATGGGCACGGCACCCGCACTGCGCACCAGGCCCTCGAGTTCGGCGATCTGCCGCTGGGCCTCACCCCGGTCCGCGGGCGTGAGCACCAGCAGCAGCACGCGCTCGACAGCCTCGCGGCTCTGCGGTCCTGCGGCCTCTCCGGCAGGCTCCTGGCCGCCGCTGGCCTGGGTTGGGGCCAGGGCCTGGGGGTCGCTGGCGCAGAGGTCGGCCAGGTCACCGCTGCTGACCGCTGCCCAGGGGTGGCCCTGCTCCCCGCTCCGGATCAGCAGGCGTGCCGGCCAGTGCCCCCCGGCCCCGGCCTGATCGGTGAAGCGCAGCCAGACCTGCGGGGTGAGATCCAGCCCCACGACCCCTTCCTGGATGGAGGGCTCCAGCCGGTTCTCGCGGCCGCAGCAGGTCAGCAGCCGCAGGTCCGAGCCCTGACGGCGCTGGGAACCCGGCAGTTTCTCCAGCAGGCGGCCGGACTGCTCCAAAGGACCGATCCAGAGCAGTCGACCAAGCCCCCGGCCATCGACCACCAGGCTCAGGGGCAGCTCCAGCTCGCGGCTCTCGGCGGCCAGCCGCTGCAGGCAGAGCGTCTCGGCCACGGTGGTGTCCGGGTGGCGGCGGTGGCAGAGCCGTTCGAGGCGCCGCCGCTGCGCCGGCCGCAGCCCGGCCGTCTGTCCGGCCAGCACACCCTGCCTCAAGATCGCCTCACCAGCACACAGGGAAGTCCGGCCGCACGGGCCCCTGCCACATCCTCCGGGCTGTCGCCCACATGCCAGGCCGCCGTCGCGGGCAGGTCCAACTGCTGCAGGGCCTGCCGGAAGGGAGCCGGGTCGGGCTTGGCGGCCCCGGCGCTGCTGGACACCACCACGGCCCGGAACCATCGGGCCAGGCCCAGGCGGTCCAGCAGCGCTGGCAGACGGCTGTCGAAATTGCTGACCACCGCCAGCCGCAGGCCCTGCCGATGCCACTGTTCCAGTCGGGCGGGCACCTCGGGATAGACCCGCCAGGGTCCGGGGTCGGCGAAGTGCTCGAACAGCTCCGACGCCAGGCCCGACGGCATGGTGGCGGCCCCCGCCGCGGCCAGGCTGGCGGCGATGCGATCCGCCCACCAGCCCAGTTCGGCCTGATGCAGGGCGGGCCCCTCCAGGCCCGGGAAGGCCAGCGGCGGTGCGGTGCGGTAGGCGGTACGGAATCCCTGCTCAAGCTGCCCGGCTTCCAGGGTCAGGCCATGGCGGGCGGCCCAGCGGGCATAGGTGCGGCCCACGGGCTCACGCAGCCCGAACAGGGTGCCCATGGCGTCGAGCAGCAGGCCCCGGGGGCGCGGGTGGGAGGGGATGCTGGGGTTCACGCCGGCCAGTCGGCCAGCCAGCCGGCTGCGACGCGCAGTTGGTGGCTCCGGCCGGGCAGGCGGGTGAGGTAGGCCAGTCTGCGCAGCTGGAAGGCGGCACTGCCGGCGAGGGTGAGGCCGCCGCCCACCAGGCTGGCCTCGCCGATGCCCAGGCTCATCATCTCGCCGAGATCCTGGAACGCCAGCGGGGCCAGCGGTTCGTTCGCCGCAGCGCGCGCCAGATTGTCGGCCAGGCAGGCAGCCTGTTGAAACGCGACCTGGGCGGTGGCGGGCAGGGGGCCCTCGCCGGGGTCCACGGCGGCGATGTCACCGACGGCATAGAGGTGCTCGGCGCCCTGCAGCCGCAGGGTGGGCTCGCACAGAAGCCGTCCGCGCCGATCACAGGCTGCCGGGGGCTCGAGGCTGGGGGGGTGGAAGGCGAGGCCGGCCGTCCAGACCACGGCCTCCACAGTCACCTCTTCGGCACCGGCGGGCCCATCCAGGTGCAGCCGGTCGGCGCCGACCGCGCGCACCCGGGTGCCGGTGCGCAGCCGCACATCCCTGGCCTGGAGGGACCGGATCGCCTGCTCCCGGTTGAACGCCCTGGCCAGGGGGAGGGGCTGGGGACCCTGTTCGATCAGCTCCACCACCGCGGCCCCCTCCAGCAGGTCCGTCAGCTTGCAGGCCAGCTCGACGCCGCTGGGCCCGGCGCCCACGACCGCGAGCCGCTGCAGCGGCCGTCGCTGGTCGCGCAGGGTTGTCACCAGCTGCTGCAGCCGCTCCACATCGGCCAGGGTGCGGAAGCCCAGGCTGTGTTCCACGACCCCCGGGATGCCGAAGCTGCTGGTGGCGGCGCCACAGGCCACCACCAGTTCACGGAAGGGGAGGGTGCGGCCGCCCGCGGTGGTGAACTGCCGCGTGCGGCCGTCGATGTGCACGACGCGATCGCGCAGCCAGGCGATGCCCTTGCCCGCCAGGAGAGCGTCGTAACGGGGCGCGATCTCCCAGCGTCTCAGTTCCGAGCTGAGCAGCTCATAGAGCAGGGGAAGAAAGAGGAAGCGCTCCTGGGGTTCCACCAGCAGGATCGGGGCCGGCTGGCGCCGTTCAGCCAGGGCCAGGGCGGTGTAGAGGCCGCCGAAACCGCCGCCCACGATCACGATCGGTGCGGACGACGGCAGCGCTGGATCCGTCATGGCCGACATGGCTCTGTAGGGGGGCGCCCACACGCGGATCCGAACCCTAACCAGGGGCCCGACCAAGAGGTGATGATGGATCGATGGTGACGACCCAGGCCCTCAACCTGCCCACCGACCGCAGCGGCCAGCCCTTGGTGCTGGAGGCCGCGCGCCGTGAGCTGGAGGGCCTCGGCCCCCAGGAGCAGCTGGGCTGGGCCCTCGACACCTTCGGTGACGGCTTCGCGATCACCACCAGCTTCGGCATCCAGTCCGCCGTGCTCCTGCACATGGTGAGTGAACTGGGCCGGCGGACCGGCAGCGCCGTGCCCGTGATCTGGGTGGATACCGGATACCTGCCCCCGGAGACCTACCAGTACGCCGAGCAGCTCTCCGCCCTGTTGGGCGTCGAGCCCCATGTCGCCCAGGCCAGGCTCAGCCCCGCACGGATGGAGGCCCTGCATGGCCGGCTCTGGGAGACCGGCAAGGTGGAACATCTGGAGCTCTACCACCGCATCCGCAAGGTGGAGCCGCTCGACCGGGCCCTGCGCGACCTGCGCGTGACCTGCTGGGCCAGTGGGGTGCGTGGCTCCCAGACCGACCATCGCCGCGCCATGCCCGTGCTGGAAGCGGTACGGGACCGCTGGGCCCTGCGCCCCCTGCTCAGCTGGACCAACCGCGACGTCTATTACTACATGGACGAGCACCAGCTGCCCCAGCATCCCCTCTTCGCCCAGGGGTACTCCACCGTCGGCGACTGGCATTCCAGTGGTCCCGACGACGGGACGCTCAATGGACGCGCCACCCGTTTCGGCGGGCTCAAGCAGGAGTGCGGCATCCATCTGCCGGGCCTGATGGGTGAAGGCATCTGAGGGGCCCGAGCCGGCGGGTCGCTGGCTGCTGATCGGCAACAGCCGCTGGCACTGGGCCGAGGGGGGAGCCGAGCGGCTGCGCTGCTGGAGTGAACCACCACCGGCTGCAACCCCACCCAAGGCCCCGCCTCCAGCCCCGCCTCCCTCCGGAGCCGGCATGGCCGATCCGATCACGGGCTGGATCACGGCCTGGGCCGCCGTGGGCCCCGGGGTCGCCGCCAGCGGCCTCGATCCCAGGACCCGCCTGACCCTGGAGCACGTTCCCCTGGGCAATCTGCCCCCCTGGCTGGGCATCGATCGGGCTCTGGTGGGCTGGCAGGCCTGGTCCGACAGCCAGGGGCCCGTGCTGGTGGCGGATGCCGGCACCGCCCTGAGCCTGACCCGGGTGGACGGGGCCGGACGTTTCGCCGGGGGGCGGCTGCTGGCGGGGGCGGCCCTGCAGTGGCGAGCCCTGGCGGAGGGCACCGTCGGTCTCCCCGCCATCCCGCTGAACGGCCCCCTGGACGGCGAGCCCTGGCCGGAGCGCACCGCCGAGGCGCTCCGGACCGGGGTGCTTCGCGGGCTGGCCGCGGCCGTGCAGGCGGCCTGGCAGGAGGCCCTTCAGGTGGATCGGCGGTGTGGGCTCTGGATCACCGGGGGGGACGGTCCGGCCCTGGGGGCCCTGCTGGGCCAACCCTGCGACGGCCAGCTGGCCCTGCGGGCCCTGGCTGGGCTCAGGCCAGAGCGAGGTCGCTGAGGATCGTGTCGGCCATCGACTCGGCCTTCACCGTGGTGTAGATCCGCTCGAGCCTGCCTGCCGCATCCACCACGAAGGTGTGGCGCATCATCCCCATGTACTCGCGACCCATGAACTTCTTGAGGCCGTAGCTCCCGTAGGCGCTGGCCACCGGGCAGGGCTCGGCGTCGGTGAGCAGGGTGAAGGGCAGGTCGTACTTGGCGATGAACTTGGCGTGGCTGGCGCCGCCGTCCTTGCTGATGCCGAGCACCCGGATGCCGTGGCGGGTGAAGGCGTCCCACTGGTCGCGGAAGTTGCAGGCCTCCTTGGTGCAGCCTGGCGTGTCGTCCTTGGGATAGAAGTAGATGACCACCCGCTGGCCCTGCAGGTCCGACAGGTTGACGGGATGCCCATCCTGGTCGGGAAGGCTGAAGTCAGGGGCGGGGTCGCCGATCTGCAGAGCCATGACGTCCTGTCGCAACACCTGGCGGAGCCTACGGGTTGCTGCGCCCCCCCGCCGCAACGGCAGTCACGCCTGAGACGCGGGAGATTCGCGAGTCCCACACAGTGGCCGTCTCAGGGATAGACGCGATCGGGAAGTTCAGGGCAGGATGCGGAAGAAAGTCTGGCGATTTGGTTTCGATTTGTTGACACGACTTGCCTGTTCAGGGTCATGGTGCACCCGATGGCTACTTTGAGATTGAAGTGAACTTCAATTCCCGTGATCAAGCGCCTGCTGGCCGGCCTGTTCGTTGGTGCGGCTCTCTCCTCGACCGCCCTGCCCGCCTCGGCTGCCGTCGATAACGACCTCCCCGTCCGTTGGAACAGTGGTGGTGCCGTGTGGTCCACCAACCAGGGTGCCTTCGACACCTTCCTCGAATCGGGCGCCGTGACCGATCGTGGCCTTCAGGGTGGCCTCAACGGCTCCGGCTGGACGGCCGACGAGGTGCGTGAAGGGATGAACAAGACCTACGACGTCGATCTGACGGGTGTTACCCGCTTCCTCTACTCCGACGAGGGCGTCAAGTTTCTCAAGAACCAGTCCTCCAGCTATTTCCCCTACTGGAGCATGAACACCTACGCCGTTCAGGCGCTGCGTTCGGCCATCATCATGGATGCCCGGGATGGCCAGATCTCCTCAGCCGGGATCATGGCGGCCCTCCCCACCGACATGCGCCTGGCGGATTTCTGCAACACCTACACCGGTGCCCAGAACGTCTGCGCCGAGGGGCGCTGCCAGGGCGACGCTCAGTGCACCTCGCTCCTCTCCTGGTACGTCTTCCTGCCCGCCTGCATCCAGGCCAATCAGATGAGCGATCCCGTGGCTGAGGTCCGCTCCGCCCCGGCCCCGGCCCCGATGGCCCAGCCCGAGGTCATCCGCGGACTCTGGTGAGCGGCACGGTTCCGCCAGCCTCCAGCCCCGGGGAATCCCGGGGCTTTTTTCATGCCCTGCCGGAGCCTCCAGGCCCCCCTGGCCCAGCCGTGACGGGCACGGCTCAGCTCCGGAGCAGGGTGTGCCTCACCGGCAGGGGAAACTGCTGCCCGCTCCGTGCCCGGAGCAGTTCGGCCACGGCGGCCACGGCCCCATCGCCTGGCGAGGCAGCTCCAGCCTCGCCCAGCTCCTGCCGGTAGCGGCTGGCCGGATTCAGCCAGCGCTCCAGCAGGGCCCCATCCAGGGTCATCTGCAGGAGCTCCGTCCACTCGTCCGGCCCCGACGCGGAGCCCTCCCCCACCGGGGGCAGCAACCGCTGCACCGCCCGCAACGGTGCTTCGCGGCGCTGCAGCGCCGCACGCTCGGCCTCCGCCACGGCGTTCAGCGCCTCGGGGGGTGGCAGCGGGCCGCCCCAGGCCTGCTGCAGGGCCCCGGCCGGCCCCAGCTGCGGATGGCTGAACAGCAGCCGCCACTGACCGTGCGGGCTCAACAGCGGCACCAGCGCCGCGATCCACGCCGCCACGGCCCGTTCCGGCAGACCCCGCCAGGGATGGCGCGCCGCGATCCACTCGAACCGTCCGCTGCCCTCCTCGCCAAGGGCGGCCAGCAGGCTGGAGGGCTCGTGCGGGGGGACCACCAGAATCTCGGGCCGCCGCAGGGTGTCGAGAACCTCCAGCTGGGCGGCCAGCCGGTCCCGCTCCGCCGGACTGGCGACCGTGACCACCACCCCACCCTCCGGCGTGGCCTCCAGGGGGTCCAGGGCCCAGAGCAGAGACTGGGCCTCCAGCACCAGGACGCGGTCGTGGCGCTGCCAGCGGGCGCCAGCCCACAGGCGCTGACGCAGCTGATCGAGCCGGGCTCCCTCGGCGACGGCCTGGCGCTGCAGCCAGCGCTCCAGCTGGGGATCGTCCGGGCTGCCGCTGAGAATCTCCCCCTGCTCGGCGGCGGTCTCGGCGGCGGCCGCCAGCTGGGCGGCCCGGCGTTGCTGCAGTCGGGTGCGCAGCTGCCCTTCCCAGCCCAGCGCTCCGGGCTGCCAGAACACTTCCCCCTGCAGGCTGGCCGGCAGGTACTGCTGGGCCACCCAGTGCTCGGCGTAGGCATGGGGGTAGCGGTAGCCGACACCGTCGCCGAAGGCCTTGCCATCACGGCTGGCATCGCGCAGGTGCGAGGGCACCTGCTGCCGGCTGGCCTGGTGCACGGTCCTGAGGGCGTCGAAGAACCCCAGCACGCTGTTGCTCTTCTCGGCTCCCGCCAGGTAGAGCGTGGCCTGGGCCAGCGGGTAGAGGCCCTCCGGCAGCCCGACCCGCTCGAAGGCGGCCGCACAGGCCTCCACCACCACGATGGCCTGGGGGTCGGCCAGGCCGATGTCTTCGCCGGCGGCGATCAGCATCCGTCGGAAGATGAAGCGGGGGTTCTCGCCGGCCTCCACCATCCGGGCCAGCCAGAACAGGGCGGCATCGGGGTCGCTGCCCCGCAGCGATTTGATGAAGGCACTGATCGTGTCGAAGTGGGCGTCCCCCTGCTTGTCGTAGAGCACGGCCCGCTGCTGGATCGACTCCTCGGCGATGGCCAGATCGATGTGGATCACCCCGGCGCTATCGGGGTCGCTGGTCTCCACGGCCAGTTCCAGGGCATTCAGCAGGCTGCGGGCGTCACCCCCTGCCACATCCACCAGGTGGTCGGCCGCCTCGGCCGCCATCTGGACCTGCCGCTCCCCGTAACCCCAGGCGCGATCCGTCAGGGCCCGCTCCAGCAGCTGGTGGAGGTGGTGCGTTTCCAGAGGCTGCAGCCGGAACAGCCTGGAGCGGCTCACCAGGGCCTTGTTGACTTCGAAGTAAGGGTTTTCGGTGGTGGCGCCGATCAGGGTGACCGTGCCGTTCTCCACCCAGGGAAGCAGGGCATCCTGCTGGGCGGCATTGAACCGGTGCACCTCGTCGATGAACAGCAGGGTGCGCAGACCGTGGTGATCGAGGCGCTGCCTGGCCTCCTCCACGGCGATGCGCAGGTCCTTCACCCCCGCCAGCACGGCGTTCAGGCTCGTGAAGTGCGCTCGGGTGCTGCCGGCGATGATGCGCGCCAGGGTGGTCTTGCCCGTGCCGGGGGGGCCGTGCAGGATCAGGTTGCCCACCCGGTCCGCCGCGATGGCCCGGCGCAGGAGCCGACCTGGACCCAGGATCGCCTCCTGCCCCACGAAATCCTCGAGGCTGCGTGGCCGCAGCCGATCGGCCAGGGGGGCCTGGGCCTGGCGCCGCTGCTCTCCGTGATGGCTGAACAGATCGGCCAAGGGTTGGCTCCGCCGTCGCCCGTTGTGGACGATCCTGATGCCTTCCTCAGCCCGTGGCGTTCGGAGAAGCCAGCCCCCAGACTGCGCGGAGCGAAACGGGAACTCCGTGCTGAATCAGCACAAGGCCATGGCAGGGGCGGTCCTCACCCTGGTGGGTGGGGGGGTGCTCCTGTCCGCCTGCGCCAAGATGCCGCCGCCCCTGCCTCGGGTGGTGTCGGTGAGCACCGCTCCGGTGGAGACCGCGTCCTTCCAGGACATCGTCGACACGATCGGCACCCTCGAGGCGCTGGAGGAGGTGTCCCTGGCCACCCGCACTGCGGGCCGGATCGACCGCCTGCTGGTGCGGGAGGGCCAGCTGGTGACCAAGGGCCAGTTGCTGCTCCAGCTCGATCAGACCCAGCAGCGGGCGGATCTGGCGAGCACCCGGGAGGGGCGCGACAACGTGTGCATCGACTTCCGCCGCTTCGATTTCCTCGCGGCCAAGGGCGCGGCCAGCGTGCTGCAGCGCGACAGTTTCCGGGCCCGGTGCCTGCAGGCCAACCAGGATGTGAAGGCCCGGGAGGCCGATCTGGCCTTCAGCAACCTCCGGGCTCCCATCGCCGGTGTGGTCGGTGACCTCACGGTGAAGCAGGGGGATGTGGTCCAGGCCGGTTCCCCCTTCACCAAGGTGATCCGCAACGATCGCCTGCTGATGCGCATCGACATTCCGGCGGTTCATTCCGAGCGGGTTCGTCTGGGCCAGCCCGTCACCGTGCGCAAGCCGGATGCCAGCGGCACCCTGGCCAGGGGAACCATCGATTTCGTCGACCCCAACGTCACGCCCGACAGTCAGGGACTGCTGGTGAAGGCGGAATTGCCCAACCCCAACGGCCTGCTGCGCACCGGACTGCGGCTTCAGAGCGTGGTCGAGCTCGATCGCCGGACCCTGCCGGCCGTGCCGTTCGCCGCCGTGACCCAGACCTCGGGACAGAGCTTCGTGTACCGACTGGGCACCCTGGAGGAGCTGCGCCGTCAGCCGGGCAAGGCGCCCCTGGAGCAGCTGAGTCTGCTGCCGGCGGGCACCCGCTTCGCCCTGCAGACCCCGGTGAAGCTCGGTCCGCTCCAGAACAACCGCTACGCCGTTCTGGAGGGGATCTCTCCCGGCAGCCAGGTGATCACCACCAACCTGCTGAACCTTCGGCACGGCACGGCGGTGAAGGTCAACTGAGTCTGTTCCAAGCACCTGCCGGCCCCGTCCAACTCCGCCTGTGTCTCCTTCCAACAAGTTCATCGTCAGGCCTGTGCTCACCACGGTGTGCAGCCTGATCATTGTGATTGCAGGGTTGATCTCGATTCCCCTGCTCCCGGTTGAGAACCTGCCGGATATCGCCCCACCCACGGTCAACGTGAGTGCGCTCTATGGCGGCGCCGATGCCATCACGGTGGAGCAGGGCGTCACGAACGTTCTGGAGCAGCAGATCAACGGTGTGGAGAATATGGATTACATCACGTCCAGCAGCTCGGCTGATGGGCGTAGTGAAATCACTGTGTCGTTTGCGAGCGGCACCGATGGCGATATCAATCAGGTCAATGTCCAGAACAGGGTTTCCCTCGCCAACCCCTCCCTGCCGGACGAGGTGAGACAGGCCGGGGTGGTGGTGAACAAGGCTTCGAACAATATTCTCCTGGTTTACAACTTTGTCAGTGAGGATCCCGAGAAGGTCACCTATTCGGCTGAAACGATCAGCGGCCTGCTCGATCAGAACCTCACCGATGCCATCAAGCGGGTGCCCGGGGTGGGCGATCTCACCTATTTCGGCGAACGCAAGTTGGCCTTTCGCCTCTGGCTCGATCCCGACAAGCTCGCCGCGTTCTCGCTCAGCTCCAATGATGTGGTGTCGGCCCTGACCAGCCAGAATCGCCTGGTCCCGGCGGGTCAGGTGGGTGGGGAACCGGCTCCTGAGGGGCAGCAGTTCACCTTCACCGTGCAGCTGCAGGGGCGACTGGTCAGTGAAGAGGAGTTCAACGATCTGATCATCCGCAACACTCCCGAGGGCAGCATCGTGCGCCTGCGGGATGTGGGCAAGGCCTCGCTGGGGGGGGAGAACTATGCCCTCAGTGCCACGGACATCCGGGGGGTGCCCTCGGTCGGCATGGCCGTGTATCAGCTCAGTGGCACCAATGCTCTGGAGACCTCAAAAGGCATCAAGAAGGTGCTCGACGACTTTCAGGCCGTCATGCCCGTGGGTCTGAAGATGGAGAAGATCTACGACAGCACCGACTTCATCAATGCCTCCATCAAGGGGGTGCTCGGTTCCCTGCGGGACGCCGTGATGCTGGTGGTGCTGATCCTGTTTCTGTTTCTCCAGGACTGGAAGGCCACCCTGGTGCCTGGCATCGCCATTCCGGTGGCCCTCGTCGGCACCTTTGCCCTGGTCAATGCGTTCGGCTTCTCCCTCAACCAGCTCACCCTGTTCGGGCTGATTCTGGCCACGGGCCTGGTGGTGGATGACGCGATCACGGTGATTGAAGACACCTCCAGCAAGAAGGCCGAGGGCCTCACGGCGGTGGAGGCCGCCAGCGGCACCATGGATGAGCTGTTCAGCGCCGTGATCGCCACCTCGGTGGTGTTGTTTGCCGTGTTTCTGCCGGTGCTCTTCTTCCCTGGGGCCACCGGCACGATCTACAAGCAGTTCGCCGCCACCATCATCTTTTCCGTGGCCATTTCCACCTTCAACGCGCTGACCTTCTCGCCGATGCTGTCAGCCCTGCTGCTGGCCAATCAGAGCGAACCCCCCTCGCGCCGCACCTATGCCATCGCCGGAGGCGCGATCGGTTTCGTCTATGGCGTGCTGTCGGCAGGCAGTGGAGTGGTCGGCACCCTCATGGCCGTGGCGATCGGGCTGTTGGTGGGGTATGGGGCGAAGTTGGTCACGGGGCTTCCCCTGCGTCTGCCCTTTGTGATCGGTGGTGCCGTCAGCGGCCTGCTGCTGGCGGGCGTGGAACGCCCGATCCCCGTGCTCCTGTTCACCGCCCTCGGGATTGCCGCCGGGTGGTTCACGCCGCTGATCTTTCGCCGCTTCAATACCTTCTACGGCCGGTTGGAGGGGGGCTATCACGGCCTGTTGGAGTGGGTGCTCCGCCACAGAGCCCTTGTGATGGCGGTGCTGGCCGGGGGCATCCTGCTGACCGGCGTGGCCTTCAGTGCCATCCCCGGGGGGTTTGTGCCCATCGAGGATCAGGGGTATGCCCTCGGCATCGTTCAGGCGCCGGATGGCGGATCGATTCAGGTGACCCAACGGATCAACGACAAGGTGGGCGCCATCCTCAGGGACGAGAAGGACATCACCGCGGCATCCTTGTTCAGCGGAGCCAGCTTCGATGGCAACGCACCGAACAAGGGGCTCTTCTTCTTCGGTACCCGTCACTGGGATGACCGTGCATCACGGGACCAGGAGGTGGGCGCGATCGTGCAGCGCCTCAACCGACGTTTCGCCTCGGAGATCCAGGAGGCCCGGGTGGTGGTGATCGAGCCTCCGGCCATCCCTGGCTATGGGCAGTCGGGCGGCTTCGAGTTCCAGCTGCTCGATCGCAGTGGCGGCCGCTATGACCTGCCGGAATTCTTCGAGTCTTCCGGGCAGATCATCCGCGCGGCCAACACCGATCCGCTGTTCGGCCGCACCCCGCCGGTGCGCACGCAGTTCTCCCCGTCGGCCCCCCAGCTGGCGATCGACGTGGACCGGGATCGGCTGGCCTCTCTGGGCGTGGATTTCGGTGCCGCGATGCGTTCCTTCAGCATCAACTTCGGTGGTCTCTACGTGAACGACACGTTCCAGGAAGGCAAGGTGAGGCGCGTTTTTGTGCAAGCTGACGAGTCCAGCCGAGCCACACCTGAGCGCCTCAAGGCTCTTTACGTCAGCAACAGCAAGGGCGATCAGATCCCGCTCTCGGAGTTCTTCAGCGTGCGGTCGATCGAAGGCCCCAATGTGGTGCCCCACTTCAATCTCTACCGCTCGATCAAGATCGAGGGAGAACCAGCTGCGGGCAACAGTTCCGGCCAGGCCATCAACGCCATGCGCCGGATTTTCGAGGCCCAGTCGATCCAGGGCCTGGGCTTCGACTGGACCGGCATCTCCCGCGAGGAGGTCAAGGCCGGCTCCCTGGCCGTGGTGATCTTCGCTCTCGGCATCCTGGTGGTCTACATGGTGCTGGCCGCCCAGTACGAGAGCTACGCCGACCCGCTGATCATCCTGATGACGGTGCCCACCGCCATGCTGGGCGCCCTGGTGTTCCTCGGGATCCGGGGTGAGGTGCTCAACATCTATGCCCAGGTTGGTCTGGTGATGCTGATCGGTCTGGCCGCCAAGAACGGCATCCTCATCGTCGATCTGGCCAACCAGCGCATGGCGGCCGGGGCCACTGCCATCGAGGCCGCCCGGGAGGCGGCCCGCTCGCGCCTGCGGCCGATCATCATGACGGCCATCTCCTCCCTGTTCGGCTTCCTGCCGCTGGTCCTGGCCAGCGGCGCCGGCGCCCGCAGCCAGGCTTCCCTGGGCACCGTGGTGTTCGGGGGCCTGCTGGTGGCCACCGTGCTTTCGCTGCTGGTGGTGCCGGTGTTCTATGTGGTGGTCAAGTCCCTGATGGGTGGCAAGGCTGAAGTGGCGACCCCCGGCCCTGAATCGGCAGGGGGGTGAGTGCTGATCACTTTCCTGCCTCGGCTCCTGCCCACCATCTGCACGTCTTCGCCATGACAGCCCCCGGTCCCCAGCAGGAGTCGCAACCACCCTCCCCCAGGCCGATGAACGGGCGCAAGGTGGTGCTCGCGCTGCTCGTCGGCCTGGCGATCGGCTGGTGCATCGGCATCTTCCTCGAGTCGATCGTCGCCAACACCCCCAATGACATCGATCCGGTCGAGCTGCGCTGGTTGCGCCGCCTGGTGGCCGCAGCAGGTGGGCTCTGCGGCTTGGCGATCGAGGCGATGCGGCAGTTGCAGGCCTCGAATCCCGATCCGGCCTATCACCGCCGCAGCCGCCTGAAGCGCTGAGTCCGGCCGGGGAGGACAGGCCCGGTGGTGGTCGTTAGGTTGGCTCCGAAGGATGCCCGTGCTGGCCCCCAGGATGGTCCCTCCCGCTCCCGCCCTCGCCCCTGAGAGATCCGGCTGGTTCACCGGGCTGTTCCGCCAGGTCCTCCCGGCGCTGCTGGCCGCGGCCGGCTGCGGCGGGAGCGGCCTCGCCGTCACCGGCTGCACCGCGGCCCGCCAGCCCCAGGCCCATCGTCCTGCCCTCGACGTTCAGGTGGCGAGCCTCGAGGAGGCAACCTTCACGCCGTCGATCGAGGTGATCAGCCGGGTCTCCTCCACGGCTGATGTGGCCCTGCGCCCGGAGGCGGATGGACGGGTCGTGAAGATTCTGGCCCGCGAGGGCCAGGCGGTGACGGCCGGTCAGCCGATCCTCGTCCTCGACAACGTGCAGGAGGCCGCGGCCCTCGATGCCAGCCAGGCAGAGGCCCGCAAGGATCACGTCAATGCCCAGCGCTACATCTTTCTGAACCAGCAGGGCGCTGTTTCCACCAAGGATCGCGACTTCTACGTCACCCAGGCCATCGAGAGCCGTGACAGGGCCCGGGCCAAGGCTGCGGACCTCGGTTACAAGGTCGTGCGGGCCCCGATCCAGGGGTTCATCGGAGACCTCGACACCGTCAAGCTCGGCGACTACGTGCGCCAGGGCCAGGCCATCACCGGCATTGTCGACAACACGGCTCTCTGGACCCTGATGGATGTGCCGGCGACGCAGGCCGGCCAGGTGAGGCTGGGCCAGCCGGTGGCCCTGCGCTCCCTGGGCGATCCGCCCGTCAGCGGCACGGGCAAGGTGGTGTTCATCTCCCCCTATTACGGCCTCAGCGGCGACAGTTCGGCCCCGAACACGGTGTTGGTGAAGGCTGAGTTTCCGAACCTGACGGGCCAGCTCAAGACCGGTCAGTTCGTCAGCAACCGGATTCTCACGGGGTCCAGCCGCCAGCTCTCCGTGCCGGTGGAGGCCGTGATGCTGCAGGCCCAGCAACCGTTCGTCTATCGGGTTGTGCCGCTGCGCTCGGTCCTGGCGAATGCCCGCGCCGCCGAGCAGATCTCCGCTGCCCAGAAGGCCAGACTCGCCGAACTCCCGCCGGCCACCCCCATCGTGGTTCAGTCCCCCGTGAGGTTGGGCCGGCTGGAGGGCAACCGCTATCCGTTGCTCTCGGGACTCCAGCCGGGCGACCAGGTGGTGATCAGCAACACGGCCCTGCTGCGCAACGGCATGCCGGTGAAGGTCGCCCCACCGGGGACCTGAGGCCCCATGTCGCTCTCCGATCCATTCATCAGGCGGCCGGTTCTCACCGCGGTCTGCAGCATCCTGATCGTGCTGGCCGGGCTGATCGCCATCCCGACCCTGCCGATCGAGAACCTGCCCAACATTGCACCGCCCCAGATCCAGGTGACGGCCACCTACGGCGGGGCCAACTCCCTGGTCACCGAGCAGGCGGTGACGAACGTCCTGGAGCAGCAGATCAATGGTGTGCCTGGCTCGGCCTACATCGCCTCGCTGACGAGCAACACCGGCACGAGCACGGTCAACGTGTTCTTTGAGCAGGACACGGACATCAACATCGATCAGGTGAATGTGCAGAACCGGGTCTCCCTGGCGATGCCCCAGCTGCCCAGCCAGGTGTCGAGCACCGGTGTCTCGGTGAAGCAGACGACGCCCTCCATCCTGCTGGCGTATCAGCTCTCTTCAGCGCAGGGAGACTTTGATGCGGCCTACCTCAATGGGCTCATCTTCCAGAAGCTCTATTACCAGCTGGAGCGGATCCCTGGGGTGGCCCAGGTCAGCCTGTTCGGGGGCAGCAATCCCGCCTTCTGGCTGTTCGTGGATCCGCTGCGCCTGACGGCGAACCAGCTCAGTGCCGATCAGGTGGTGTCGGCGATCCAGAGCCAGAACACCGTGGCCGTCGGTGGGCTGGTGGGAGGTCCGCCGGCGGCGGGCGATCAGCGCTACACCTATCCGATTCTTGTGGAGAACAATGGCAATCTGGTCTCCGTTGAACAGCTGAACCGACTGATCATCGGCCGCTCTCCCCAGGGCAATCTGCTGCGCCTGGAGGATGTCGGTGAGGCGAGGTACGGCTTCAACTCCTTCACCACCCAGGGGGTCGACATCGCGGGCCACCCGGCCATCACCATCGGCGTCTACCAGACACCGGAGAGCAATGCCCTGCAGGTGTCCAAGGCGGTGGTGGCGCTGATGGATGACTTCGTCAGCCAGCTGCCTCCCGGGGTCAGCCTCAACCAGATCTACAACATCGGCCAGTTCATCGAATCGGCAGTCGACGGTGTGATTGATGCCCTCGGCCTGGCCATCGTGCTGGTGCTGGTGATCCTGTTTCTGTTTCTGCAGGACTGGCGCACCACGGTGGTGCCCACCCTGGCCATCCCGATCTCCCTGGTCGGCACCTTTGCCTTCGTGAAGGTCTTCGGCTTCTCGATCAACCAGCTCACCCTGCTGGGACTGGTGCTGGCCACCGGCCTGGTGGTCGATGACGCGATCGTGGTGATCGAAGCCGTCGCCAAGAATCTCGAACGGGGGATGCCTCCTCGCCAGGCCGCTCTGGCGTGCATGGGTGAGCTGACCGGGGCCCTGATCGCCACGGCGCTGGTGCTGATGGCGGTGTTCGTCCCGGTGGCGTTCTATCCCGGCGGCATCGGCATCATCTACCGCCAGTTCGCTCTCACGATCGCCTTCTCGATCGCGATCTCCGCCTTCAACGCCCTCACCTTCTCGCCCATGCTGGCGGCCCTCGTGCTCCGCACCGAGCCGCCGCCGCCGCCGAAGGGTTGGCGCTGGAGTGTCGCCGGCGTTGTGGTGGGCCTGGCCTTTGGCCGCTTCAGCGCCGCATCCTTCGGCGTCGGGGCCTACCTCGGCGGGGTGCTGGCGTTCGGCCTTGCCGGCAGTCAGCTCGGTGCCATCTTCGAGCGCTTCAATCGCGGTTTCGGCTGGTTGCAGCAGACCTACGCCCGCCTGATCCGGCGGCTGATCGCCTGGCGCCGCTGGATCCTGGCCGGCCTGACCGGCGGCATCGTGCTGACGGCCATCGCCTTTGCCGCCCTGCCGACGGCCTTCATTCCCCAGGAAGATCAGGGCTACGGTCTGGGCATCTATCAGCTCCAGAACGGAGCCTCCCTGACCCAGACCGCAGCGCTCGGGCAGCAGATCGCGGCGGTGCTCCGCCAGGACAAGGACATCACCACCGCCGGCATCATCAGCGGTTCGGGGTTCAACGGCAGCAGTCCGGATCAGGGGGTGTTCTTCTTCGGGCTTCGCCCCCTGGCCGAACGCTCCGGCGTGGAGCACCGCACCCCCGCCATCGTGCAACGGCTGAACCGGGAACTCTCCACCCTGAGCGGCGGCATGGCTGTGGCGGCCCAGCCCCCCGCCATCCCCGGATTCTCCGCCCAGGGGGGCTTCTATTTCCAGTTCAATGACCTCAGCGGTGGGGCGCTCAGCTTCAACCAGCTGAATGATCTGGCCGGGAAGCTGGTCGCCTCCGGCCAGGCGAGTGGCGAGTTCTCCACCCTCTACACCCAGTTCATCCCCAGTGCTCCGGCGTTCGGCCTCAAGATCGACCGTTCGGTCATGGGTGCCCTCAACATCGACTTCAGAGAGGCGATGCAGACCATCGCGGTGCTGGCGGGGGGCAACTATTCCGGCCTCACCTATGAGAGCGGCCAGGTGCGCAACATCTATGTGCAGGCCGAGCCCAAGGGACGGGACACCCTGGATGACGTGCTGGCCTACTACGTGCGCAACCGCGATGGTGAGCTCGTTCAGGTCGCATCCTTTGCCCGTGCGGAGCTCAGCAGTGCACCGCCGGTGATCAGCCACTACAACCTGTACCGCACGATCCTGGTGCAGGGAGCCGAGGCCGCCGGCAGGAGTTCCGGGCAGGCCCTGAGTGCGATCCAGCGGATCTTCCGCAGCCTCGACTTCAACACCATCGGCGATGCCTTCACAGGCATCGCGGCGCTTCAGCTGTCTGCGGGCAGTGCCAGCGTGCTGGTGTTCGGCCTGGGGGTGCTGGTCGTGTATCTGGTGCTGGCGGCCCAGTACGAGAGCACAGTCACGCCGCTGGTGATCCTGCTGACCGTGCCGCTGGCCATGCTGGGGGCCCTGGTGTTTCTCGCCCTCCGGTCGATCGATCTCAACATCTATGCCCAGGTGGGCCTGGTCACCCTGATCGGTCTGGCGGCCAAGAACGGCATCCTGATCGTGGAGGTGGCGGAACAGCACCTCCGGGATGGCATGGCTGTGGTGGAGGCGGCCACCGCCGCGGCCGAATCCCGGTTGCGGCCCATCCTGATGACGGCGATGGCGGCCCTGGCCGGCTTCCTGCCCCTGGTGCTGGCCAGCACCGCCGGGGCCAACAGCCAGCAGTCCCTCGGGACGGTGATCTTCGGTGGCTTGCTCGTGGCCACCGTGCTCTCGCTCGGGGTGGTGCCACCCATCTACGTGCTCGTCAAAGGCCTGGAGGCCCGCTGGCTCCCCGAGCGTGCGGAAGTGGGCTGATCAGGTGATCGCTGTGGGATCCGGTGATCACCCTGGGATCAGGTGATCACCGTGGGCCGCTCCATGCCGGTGCGGCTGCGGATCTCGGCCAGCCCATCGATCGCGGTGATCAGATCGGCCAGCGCGGCCTGGGGATCCTGGTTGAGGTTGCCGGTGGGGGTGACATAGCGCTCGAGATAGACCCGCAGGGTCGCCCCCTGGGTGCCGGTGCCGGAGAGACGCAGCACCACGCGGCTGCCGTCATCGAGGAGCAGGCGCAGCCCCTGGCCGCTGCTGACCGAAGCGTCGATCGGGTCGGTGTAGGCGAAGTCGTCGGCCAGCCGGATCGTGCGGCCGGCGAAGCCCTGGCCGACCAGGGCCGGCAGCATGCCCCGGACCCGCCCGTAGAGCTCCCGGGCGGCGTCGCTGGCGATGGCTTCGTAGTCGTGGCGCGAGTAGTAGTGCCGGCCGAAGCGTCCCCAGTGCTCCGCCATGATCCGGGCCACCGAACAGCGGCGCCGGGCCAGGATCTGCAGCCAGAACAGCACGGCCCAGAGACCATCCTTTTCGCGGATGTGGTTGCTGCCGGTGCCGAAGCTCTCCTCGCCACAGAGGGTGATCCGCCCGGCATCGAGCAGGTTGCCGAAGAATTTCCAGCCGGTGGGCGTCTCGTAGCAGGCGATGCCCAGCTCCTTGGCCACCACATCGGCGGCCGCGCTGGTGGGCATGGAGCGGGCCACGCCGACCAGCCCATCGGCATAGCCCGGCGCCAGGGTGGCGTTGGCCGTGAGCACGGCCAGGCTGTCGCTGGGATTCACGAAGCAGCCCGTGCCCAGCACCATGTTGCGGTCCCCGTCTCCGTCACAGGCCGCCCCGAAGCGGTAGGCATCGCCGCTGAGCAGCAGGTCCGCCAGCTCGTGGGCATAGGTCAGGTTGGGGTCAGGGTGACCACCGCCGAAGTCCTCGAGCGGGATCCCGTTGCGGACGGTGCCCGCCGGGGCGCCGAGCAGCTGTTCGAAGATCCGCTGGGCGTAGGGACCGGTGACCGCATGCATGGCGTCGAAGGCCATGGGGAAGTCGTCCTGGAGCAGCCCGGCGATGGCGTCGAAATCGAACAGGCGCTGCATCAACGCCACATAGTCCTCGACGCCATCGATCACCTCCACCACCAGGGAGCCCAGGCTCCAGCTGCCGGGGGCCTCCAGCCGGCGGGCCGCCCCGTCCGAATCACCGGCATCACCTTCCGGTTCGGCAATGCGGTAGCCCTCCAGCCCCTGGGTCACCGCGTAGATCGCGTCGGTGATCGACTCGGGGGCGGGTCCGCCGTTGGCGCCGTTCACCTTGACGCCGAAGTCCCCCTCCGGACCGCCCGGATTGTGGCTGGCCGAGAGGATGATGCCACCGATGGCCTGCCGCTGGCGGATCAGGTGGGACGTGGCCGGGGTGGACAGAATCCCTCCCGTGGTGGTGATGATCCTGCCCACGCCATGGGCGGCGGCCATGCGGCAGATCACCTCGATGGCCTGGCGGTTGCCATAGCGCCCATCGCCCCCGACCACCAGGGTTCCCCCCACCACGCCCGGCAGCACCCGGAAGATCGCCTCGATGAAGCTCTCGAGGTAATCCGGGGTCTGGAACTGGCGGGAGCTCTTGCGCAGCCCCGAGGTGCCCGGTTTCTGGTCGCTGAACGGCTGGCTCAGAGAAACCTGCCGAACGTTCATGGCCATGGGGCTGCGCATCCCGGGGGCACCAAGCTAGCCCTCGTCCCAGGGGCACCCCCTCCGCAGAGGCCGCCCGGTGGGCAAGCCAGGGCAGGCTGGCTAGCTTCGATGCAGCATCCCAGCTTCGTCTTGATCACCCGCTCCCTCCCTCTGGCTCTGCTTCTGGTGGTCCTGGGCGCTCCCGGGGTGGAGGCCGCCATCATGGGCGGCCCCAAGGCCAGGCCCTACGGCGAGTCGGTGGAGCGCACCCGCAAGGCTGCCGAGGCGGTGCTCGGCAGGCGTGGCACCGAGACCTGCCTTCGCGGCAAGCTCACCAATGCCCTGCTGGGCCTCTCGGCCAGCTGCGCCGCCTCCGGTGAGCGCAACGGCCTGTGCAACCTGGCGGACACGGCGGTCGTCCAGATGGGCTGGTCCCTGGAGTTCATGGATGCGACCGCCCGGGACCTGCTGCAGCTGATGTCCGCTGCTCCGGCGGCCGCCGAGAGGGCGGCGGCGGAGCGCTGATCGTTGCCCCGCTCCGGTCCGATCCGCGGGCCCTTCCGCCTCCAGGCGTTCCTGTTTTCAGGACGGCCTCTTCACGACCCCGGCACCAGACCGAAACCGCCCGGCCTGCGCTTGTCTCCGGAGGGGGACGCGGAGCCGGGTTTCACGGGTGTGGTCTGACGGCGGCAGAAGCGGACCATGTCGTTGGCGGCATCGGTCAGCGCGTCCCGCCGGGCAAAGTCATTGCGGCTCGCCACCACGGCCTGTTGGCCGATCGTCCAGAGGGCGTCCTTGCAGCTGCCGCTCAGCAGGGGATTGTCGAGCATGGGGTCGGCGGTGGTCCGGGACTTGTCGCAGTCCTCGCGGCGGTTGTCCCGTCCGCAGGCAATGGTGTCGAGTTGCAGCCTTCGCAGCAGCTCCTCGCTGGGGTACTGCGGCTCCTTGGCGATCACCACCGCCGGTGCGGACACGGCGAGGCCGCCGAGGCTGGCCAACATCAGGAGAGGCAGGGCGACGTGGCGTTGCATGGGAACCATGGAGGGGCCGGACGTCTCTCCATCATTGCGGTAGCGGCTCCACCGCTGCGCTCCTGGCGAGAGAGAACCCACGGCACGCCCGTCAGCCCCCCAGGGGCCCGGTGCCCTGGCGAAGCTGGTGCTGGCTGTGACGCCAGTGGGCAGCCAGGGCGGGGGCCAGCCATGGTGCGGCGGCGATCAGCCCCCGGCGCAGCCAGGCGTGCCGGCGCAGCAGCAGGCCGCGGCTGGTTTCCCGGGCCTGGAGGCGCTGCACGGTGACCACTTCGGGACGCCGCCGGGCTTCGATGCGGGCCAGGACGGCATCGATGGCCTCAGGATCCATGGCCTCAGCATCCGGGGCCTCAGCATCCGGGGCCTGCTGGAGCACCTCCAGCAGCAGTTGACCCGCCAGCCAGGCATCCCGCAGGGCGAGGTTGATGCCCTGGGCCCGCACGGGACTCATCGGGTGGGCTGCATCACCGAGCAGCAACAGGCCGGGACACCACCAGCGCTCGGCCAGCCCCACGCTCACCTGCAGGCGCACCGGATCCGGCATGTCCCCCGAGTGCTGTCGCAGCCACAGGGCCAGCTCCGGGGGGGACTGGCCGGCCAGGCGTTCCAGCCAGCCAGTCCCCGCGCCGGCGTCACCAAGGCCGCCCCCCTCCGGCACCCAGCCCAGCTGCATCGCCCCGCTGGCGCTGGCGAAGGCACTGAAGATTCCCTGCTCACCCACCGCGGTCAGGAAGTCGCCGCCCAATGGGTCGGGCCCCTGGGCCGGCAGCCGGAACCACAGCACGCCGATCTCTCCGCCGCCTGGGGCGAGGGCGAGGCCGGCCTGCTGCCGCAGCGTGGAGTGGCGGCCGTCGCAGCCCACCACGAGTTCAGCCCGGAGCTCGCTGCCGTCGGCCAGCTGGACCCCCACGATCCGTTGAGCCTGCCGGCAGAGACCGTTGACGCGATGCCCCAGCAGCACGGTGGCCGAGGGATGGCGCTGCAGTTCCAGCAGCAGGGCCTGCAGCAGGGCTGGCTGGCTCACCAGGGTGCAGGCGGGTTCGCCCGGACCTTCCAGTGGCTCGGCGATCCGGAACAGGTCCCCGCCATCGAGCACGAACCGCCATCCGGCCAGGGCGCGATGGGGCAGGCTCTCCACCAAGGTGGTCAGCCCCATGGCCTCCAGGGCGGCCAGGCCGTGGGGCATCAGCGCCTCACCGCGGAACTGGCGATCCATCCGCGTGCTGGCTTCGATCAGGGTGACGCGGACACCCCGGCGGGCGAGGAGCAGGGCCAGGCCGGCCCCGGCCGGACCGGCTCCCACGATCAGCACGGTGGCCGCGGCAGCGGCGCGGGGGGGCGTGGACGCTGCGATCAGAGGAACGCGTTGTAGTTGCGGTTGATCAGGCTCTCGCTCTCGCTCTGTCCCATCAGCTGGCTCTTCTTGGTGAGCAGGTAATCGACCAGCTCCTGCTGCACCTCCAGCAGTTCGCGGGTGCATCCGCGGAAGGCGGCCCTGTGACGGATCTCGTCGTGCCGGGTGTTCAGGTCGCGCAGCATCAACTGGATGGCATCCAGGGTGGCCGATTCAGTCGGGGAGGCGGATCGCGAGTCCATCGGCACCACGCCTTGGCAGCGTTGATCCTAGGTGGCGGCATCGATGGGGCCCTTGGCGGGGGCGGGTCGGAGCCGCCCACTGCCACAGCGGAGCCGCTGGCGCTCCTGCTTGCGTGCCAGCCGGGCCGTGATGCCGAGCTCCGCCCCCTTCCACAGCCGGTCGATCTCGCCGGTGAAGTGGGCGGCCACCAGGGGGGAGTCGATCACCAGCAGGGTCTCGTCGTTCTGGTGCGCCGCGCTCGGACTCCAGTTGAACGATCCGGTGATGACGCGCCTGTGGTCCAGCACGGCCATCTTGTGATGGAGCTTGTCCCCCCCCGCCAGCCGCGGTGTGCCGACCCCCTCGAGCGGCTGCTTTAGGGGAGCATTGCCGGCCTCCAGGCCGCAGCGGTGGTCGGGCAGCGCCACACCCAGCAGATCCAGCACCTCGCTGAAGGACCGGGTGGCGAAACCAGGGTCGGCGAGCAGCCGGACTGTCCCGCCCCGCTGCTGCAGTGCGCCCAGGGCCTCGGCCAGCCGCTGGTCCGAGAACACGAAGAGCGCCAGATCCGCCTGCGCGTGGGTCTGCTCCAGCAGGCTGCGGAGCAGGGCCAGCCCATGGTTGGGGTCGCTGCGGCGATGGGGAGCGAACAGCACCCCGACGGAGGTCCCGCCGATCCGCACCGTCTTCAGTCCGGGGTTGTGCTTGGCCAGCCCGAAGCGGCTGTCGCTGGCCCCGCCGGGCCCATCCCCCCAGAGCCGCGCGAACTCCTCGATGAACAAGGCCGCCAGCTCCGGGCTGGTGAGCCGCAGCAGGTGGTTGACGTTGCCCCGGCTGCGCGGATCGTCGGGATCGCCGTGGATGCCGGACGCGGTGAAATTGGCCGATCCCGTCACCACCACCCGGCGGTCGATGACGACGAACTTGTGGTGCATCAGGCCGCTGCCGGCGCTGCCGTCCGCGGTGTCATCGAGCATCGGGACGCCACCGGCCCGCAGGATCGCCACCGCATCGCCCCAACCCAGCGCCTGCAGCTGGGCCTGCCGGTGGCGTTGGTGGGGGGCCAGATCGGCCGGATGGGCCTCGGACCACGGGGCGCTGTAGGTGTTTTCAAGCACCACCTGAACCCGGAGCCCCTGCCGATGGCGTGCCACTAGCGCCTCCGCGACCCTGGGAAGGGAGAGCTCCTGAACGGCCACCAGGATTTCCTCCCGGGCCGCGTTGATGCTCTCGAGCAGGAAGGCCTCGAGGTCATCGCCCTGACGCCACTGCCCGTCGATCGGGCTGCGGTAGCGCGGGCCGAGCCGGTGGTTGAAGGCCAGCTCGATCCCCGCCGGCAGCGGCAGCGGCCGCGGTCCCTGCCCGAGCAGCTGAGCCGTGGCGCTGCACCCCTGCACAAGGCCGGCAAGAAGAACGGCACCCAGCAGGCTCGGCCCACCCAGCAGGCGCGGCCGAATCCGGTGGCCAGGGCCGGCGGACAGAGGCTGGACTCCCACGGGCGGCTGACACGCACTGTCTGGAGTGTTGCCGCAGCCCGGCCGACTCAGTCGTGGCTGGGCATCTCAGCCGTGCGCAACATCAGCACGAACCAGAGGGTGCCCACCACGACAGCCGTCAGCACCGCGGCAGGCAGGCCGACCCAGCGGAGCACGAGGGGCACCACCAGCGGGAAGGCGAGGGCACCGGCCAGGGGGGTGATGGCAACGAGGCGTCGCATCGTGACAGGTGGCGAAGCGGCAGGGGGTGACGGGGCTGGGGAGGTGTTCAGAACCACTCGGCGATCGCCTTGTCCGCGGGATTGCTGTTGTCTTCCGGGGTGTTGCGGCTGAACTCCAGGGTGATGTTCCGCTTCTGGATCCCGTCGGCCGCCACGGCCTCGATGGGATAGAGCTGGCGTCCGTCCCGGAAGGGAACCTGAACGCGGAAGGTTCCGTCGGACGAAAGGGGCACATCCTCCCCACCGATGCTCAGCTTGGCCGCGGGGTCGGTGGCGCCGTAGACGATCAGCTCCGCGTCGGCCACCAGCCAGAAGGAGCGCTGTCGCGGGGCCACCCCACCGATGCCGGAGTCGCTCCGGCCGCTGGCCCAGATGCCGATGCCGGATGCACTGCGCTCGGAGTCTTCCAGCAGGCTGCTG
Source organism: Aphanothece microscopica RSMan92 (assembly GCF_046613545.2). Lineage (NCBI taxonomy): Bacteria > Bacillati > Cyanobacteriota > Cyanophyceae > Chroococcales > Aphanothecaceae > Aphanothece > Aphanothece microscopica. Next base: position 39,213 of record NZ_JBKKKY020000012.1, read on the forward strand.
TCGAGTTCGTGGAAGGCCTCAGAACCCCGGCTGATCCGGCGCCACTGGGATGTGGCGGTCTGGTAGAGGCGCTCGTGCAGGCCCGTATCGCCCGGAGGCTCCATGGTGGTCGGCACGGGGGCCGTGGCCGGAGCGGTCTCCAGGGAGAAGGGAACGAACTGATCGAGGATCTGCTCGCTGGGGTGGAGGGCCGGGACCCGGGCCACCGAAGAGAACGCCAGGGAGATCCAGCCGCCGCCATTGGCCTTGCGGTAGCCGAGTTCGACCCGGTAGTCGCGATCGCTGAGCGGCACGGGCAGGTACCACTCGGTGGCATGGCTGTCGACCACCACCTCCTGGAGGGTGTGGGGGTGCGCCGAGCCGCCGGAGAGGCCGGTCACATCGGCGACCCTGAGGCACAGCTGGCTGGCACCTGCCGCTAGGGCCTCGGCTCGATCGTCCTCGGCGATGTCCCAGAACACATAGGCCCACTGGGGATCACGGGGCAGAAACACCACGCTGGTCTCGGCCATCGGGCGGGGAGCCGGCGCCATCTCGGCTTCAATCGCTTCCAGCGAAAGCTCATCGGGCTGCTTGCGAGAGGTGATCTCACTCACCAGCTCGTCCTTGGACTTGCGGCTGTAAAGGCTCACGCCAAGGTCGCTGGCAACCTGGCGCAGCTGCCTCAAGGTCATCTTGGCCAACGCGGTCAGGGCCTGGCTCACAGCGAAAGATTTCATTTGGGATCAGTGTGAAGCACTTTTCGCCAAACCGATCGGCCTTGCTCCCCGGGGTCAGCATCCTCTGACTGCCTGGGGCTCGGGGCGTCACCCCCCGGGGGCGGCGGTTGCGGAAACAAAAAAGGCGGCCTTGGGGCCGCCTGGGATTGCCATGGGTGGTTCGGGTGGGGGCTGTCTCAGCGCCCGATGCTCCGGTAGGGAACCTTGGCCATGTAATTGATGTCGGCGCTGGAGGAGGCGCTGGTGGCACGCATGGCGGGCAGGCTGCGCACCCAGGGCAGGTAGTCCTCGGGGAAGCCGCCGCGGCGCTGGCGGGAGCGCTCGGGGTAGACCTTGGCCGTACCGGTGTAGACGACCTGGGGGAAGCCCAGGATGCTGCGGTAGTAGGCGTCGTAGCGGGGGCTGGTGAGGTTGAAGGGGGTCTCGCCCAGGTCGCGGCTGCCCACCACACGGTTGCGGTGGTAGGGCACGCCGTCGTAACCGAAGGCCTCCAGGTACTCCTGGGAGTCGAGGATGTCATCCACCATGCCCTTGACTCCGCGGGTCATCAGCACGGCCGACCAGGCAATCTCCTCGGATTTGCCGTGGGTGGGACGGCCCAGCAGCTTCTCCACCAGGTGGCGCGCGACCCGGTAGTTGCTGTTGAGGTTGTAGAAGCTGCGGGTGAAGGTGTCCGACAGGCAGAGGGAGCGGATGAAATCCCGCACCGTGATCTGACCGTCGCGCAGCTGGCACTCCAGGGTGCGGTCGCGGTCGACCTTGAAGGCATGGAAGAAGATCTGCCGGTAGGCCGCTTCGATCACGAAATTCTGATCTTCGCGGTCCATGGCTTTGTCCATGGACACGGCCTTGGGATCCTCATCCGAGCCCACCCGCAGCGCGCGGACCCGCGCGTTCTGAGTGGTGGGCGCGTACTTCAGGAGGGGCAGGGCCACGCGAGTTCAGCAACCGTCGCCAGGGATCGTAGAAGTGCGCCCGGGGCTGGGCTGACCACCTCCGGGCAGGGCTCACAGTCCGTAACACGCTTCCGCCGCCTCACCCCTGGCGGTGGTGGCCCCACGCCCGGTCACCAACCCAGTGGGGAGAGGGGCGCGTCGGTGGCCTGGGCTCCCGCTGCGGTGGCGCCTGGGCCCGGTGTCTCCAGCACCCGGGTCTCCACACAGAACGAGGCGGTGTTGGACAGGCCCTCCACCGTGCTGGTGCGCAGCCTTACGTTCGGCCCTGCGAAGCTGAAGCGCTCCAGGCTGTCCATCGTCTCGTAGCTGGTGGTGAGCAGCAGCCCGTCGCGCTCGTCCATGGCGAAGCGGCCCGCCACCGGCGCGGTCTCCGCGTAGCCCCGGTCGCGCAGCAGCAGCCCCTCCCGTCCGCTGGCGTCGGTGGGGATCAGGCCGAAGACGCTCTCCCCTTCATGGGCCTCACCGGCCTGGTCCCACGCCATCGAGGCGTTCCAGGTGACCCGGCATCCCCCCACCAGGGCCGCCGGGGACTGGCCGTGGAGTTCGGCGATGGCGATCAGGCGCGGATGGTCCGCGGCCAGCTCCGCCACCTCGATCCAGGAACCGCCGGCCTCGGCCCGTCGATGCAGCAGATGGTGGCTGCTGCGCTGGGAGCGCCAGCGGCCGCAGCTCAGCCGGAAGAAGCTGATGGCATCGGCGATGGCCTCGGACACGGTCGGGCTGCAGCTGTGGCGATGATCGCAAGGCACGGGGCGGGCGTGGTGGCGATCGGCGTGGCAGCGGCCCTGGCGGCGGCGCTCTGCTGGACCCTGGCCAGTGGCCTCTGGCGCCGGCTGCCCACCTCCCTGGGAGCACTCCAGCTGAACCTGCTGAAGAATCTGCTGGCCCTGGGGATGCTGGTCGGTCCGGCCGGTCTCGCGACGGGGCGACCGGCTCCTGCGGCGATGGTCCTGCTGGTCGCCAGCGGCGTGGTGGGGATCGCCGCCGGGGACAGCCTCTTCTTTGCCGCCCTGCGCAGGCTCGGCACCCGCCGGACCCTCACCCTGGAGGCGGGGGGACCGGCCGTGGCCAGCGCGGCGGGCAGCCTCTGGCTTGGGGAGGTCCCCGGCCCGGGGCAGTGGGGCGGTATCGCCCTGATCAGCCTGGCGCTGGTGCTGGTCGCGCGTCAGCGCACGCCGGACCCGGCCGACGCCGGTCCACAGCGCCTCGGCCTGCTGCTGGCCCTCGCCGCCCTCGCCTGCGGCAGCGGCGGTGCGCTGCTGGCCCGGGCGGCCCTGCAGGACGGGGCGATCTCGGCGCTTCAGGCCGCCACGATCCGACTGGCGGCGGCCTGCCTCACCCTCTCGCCGTTGCTGCCGGGGCTGCTGCCCGGGCTGCGCCGCTGGCGCTCCGGTCCCCGGCCCGCCCAGCGGCGCTGGCCCAGGGTTCTGATGGCGACTCTGCTGGGTACCAGCGCCGGCATCGTGCTGCAGCAGCTGGCGCTGAGCCGTCTTCCAGCCGGGCTGGCGGTTGGCCTGCTGGCCACCTCGCCGGTGATGGCCGCCCTGCTGGCTCCCCTGGAGGGGGACCGGGTCAGCTGGGTGGGCTGGATGGCCGCCTGTGCCGCCCTGACGGGGGTGACGCTTCTGGTCCGCTAGATCCCGGAGTCCCGCCGCAGCCGGGTATCGGCCTGATTCCGGGCCCAGCCACACAGCTGGCTGAGCTCGAGGGCGAGGGCCGACGTGGCCAGTCCTGCCGCGATCGCGGCCAGCTGGCTCCCCGCACCCTCCAGCTGCTCCAGGAAGACCCTCGTAAAGGCAGGATCCCCGGCGAGGTCCGGCTGGCTCGCGGCCCAGCCCGCCAGATCCGCCGGGGTGGGCGGAGCCCCCTGCTCCCGTCCGGCGATCGTCTGCAGGGTGCGCAGGGCATGGGCCAGCAGCCGGAGATGGTGACGCTCAAGCGCCGGCAGCAGGGTGGACTCAAGCTCGGCGAGTTCGCTGGGCGTGAGCGGGCCGTGGGCCGAATCAGCCGGGGATCTGCTGTCGCTCATCGCGCTGTCCTTCCCACCCCGGCCATCCTGCCGGCGGGCCCGGGCGGCTTCACGGGGGCGGTTGGGGCTGCAGTCGGAAGCCGCAGGAGTGGCCCTGCTCGAGCCGCCAGTGGATCCGCTCCACCTCGCAGTCCGGGAAGGTCGCGCGGATCAGCTGCAGCTCCTGATCGCAGACACAGGGAAACTGCTCGGCGATGCGCATCACGGAGCAGTGGAACTCCTGGATCACCCAGGAGTGGCCGTCGGGATGCGGGCAGCACTCGGCGACATAACCCTCCCGGCGTCGCAGTTCCACCAGACGCTCGAGCCGCTGCTGCAGGCTGCCGTCCCCCACATGCTGACGGTAGGTGCGGGCCTTCTGGGCGCCTTGCTGCATGAGCAGCACCTGGATGGTTTCCGGCGGGAGGGCGCTCGCCATCGACTGGAGCAGTCCGAGGGCGAACGCTTCGCTGCCATCCGGGAAATGGGCCTGGCCCCGGGCTGTCAGGTGCCAGCGGTTGATCGGACGCCCCGGTCCGGCCGCGGCCGGCATCGACTGGACCAGGCCTTCCTCTTCCAGGGCCCGCAGGTGGCGACGCATCACCTGAACGGAGACCCCGAGCTCGCTGGCCAGGGCCGCCGCGGTGGTTTCACCCTCGCGCAGGAGGAGGGTCAGGGCCGCCTGGCGGGTGGTGGAGGGGGCCGGTGACGAGGCCGTTTGGCCTGCTTCCTCAGGAGTCGCTGGCCGTGGGCTGCCGTGTTGGCTGCCGGTCTGCTGCGGACCGGGCGTGGTGACTGCTCGGGTGTGGGAGTCGATGGTTGAAGACATGACCGACACCTGGCTCTCACACGATGCCACGTCCCCCGGGTGATTGGGGATCGGGGTGGGAGGGCCACCCCAGGACGGCACAATGGCCGTTCCCCCAGGCGTCGGACCGGTGCCCTAGGCTTCGGGTAACGAAACTTTCTGGTTTCGTAACTCCGCCCTGCGATGGCCTGCCCAGCGGTTTCCATGCTGGCAGCCCCCATCCCAGGCCGGAACCCAGGCCCAGTCAGTTCAGTGTTCCCGCCCTCTGCAGAGCCCACCCTCAGCCATGGCCGACCCCGCTGCGAGCAATCCCACACCCAGTTCCGAGAGCCTGGAGGTGATCCGCAAGTTCGCCGAAACCTATGCCCAGCGCACCGGCACCTTTTTCTGCAGTGATCCGGGTGTGACCGCCGTGGTGCTCGAGGGCCTGGCCCGGCACAAGGACGAACTGGGTGGAGCCCTCTGCCCCTGCCGTCACTACGAAGACAAGCAGGCCGAAGTGGCTCAGGCCTTCTGGAACTGTCCCTGTGTGCCCATGCGGGAGCGCAAGGAATGCCACTGCATGCTCTTCCTGACGGAGGACAACCCGTTCCGCTGCGAGAAGCAGACCATCGCTCTCGATGAAGTCAAATCCCTAACCGCCGGCTGATCCAGTCGTCTCACCGCCATGTCCACTGCCACCGTTGGTGATCTGGTTTCGCAGCCGTACAAGTACGGTTTCGTCACGGATATTGAAACCGAAAAGATCGCCAAGGGCCTCAGTGAGGATGTGGTTCGGTTGATTTCCTCTAAAAAGCAGGAACCCGACTTCCTGCTTCAGTTTCGGCTGCGTGCCTACAGGCAATGGCAACAGATGAAGGAGCCTGATTGGGCGGCGCTGGCCTATCCGCCCATCGACTATCAGGAGATCATCTACTACGCCGCTCCGCGCCAGCAGGAGAAGAAATCGAGCCTGGACGAGGTCGATCCCAAGCTGCTCGAAACCTTCGACAAGCTGGGCATCCCCCTGAGTGAACAGAAGCGCCTCTCCAACGTGGCTGTGGATGCGGTCTTTGACAGCGTTTCGATCGCCACCACCTTCAAGGAGCAGCTGGCCGAGCATGGGGTGATCTTCTGCTCCATCAGTGAAGCGGTCCGGGAGCATCCCCATCTCGTCGAGGCCTACCTAGGGACAGTCGTCCCAACCAATGACAACTTCTTTGCGGCGCTGAATTCGGCAGTGTTCAGCGACGGCTCCTTCGTGTTCATCCCCAAAGGTGTGGAATGTCCGATGGAGCTCTCCACCTATTTCCGCATCAATTCCGGCGACACCGGTCAGTTCGAGCGCACCTTGATCGTGGCTGAGGAGGGCGCCTCCGTGAGCTACCTGGAAGGCTGTACGGCCCCGATGTTCGACACCAATCAGCTCCATGCTGCCGTCGTTGAGCTCGTCGCGCTGGACGATGCCTCGATCAAGTACTCAACAGTTCAAAATTGGTATGCGGGCGACGAAAATGGCGTCGGCGGCATCTACAACTTCGTGACCAAGCGGGGCCATTGCCGAGGTGATCGCAGCAAGATCAGCTGGACCCAGGTGGAAACTGGCTCAGCGATCACGTGGAAGTATCCCAGCTGCGTCCTGCAAGGAGCTGATTCGGTTGGGGAATTCTATTCCGTTGCCTTGACCAACAACAGGCAGCAGGCGGATACCGGAACCAAGATGGTTCATGTCGGCCCCCGTACCCGCTCCACGATCGTCAGCAAGGGCATCAGCGCCGGTCACTCCTCCAACAGTTATCGCGGCCAGGTGCAGATCGGCCCCAAAGCCGTTGGCGCCCGCAATTACAGCCAGTGCGACTCCATGCTGATCGGGGACGAGGCGGCGGCGAACACCTACCCCTACATCCGCTCCCAGCAGCCCGATGCCGCCGTGGAGCACGAGGCCAGCACCTGCCGGATCTCGGCCGATCAGCTGTTCTATCTGCAGAGCCGTGGCATTGGCTTTGAAGAGGCGGTGTCGATGATGGTCAGTGGTTTCTGTCGGGACGTCTTCAACCAGTTGCCCATGGAGTTCGCCGCCGAAGCCGACAAGCTGCTCGCCCTCAAGCTCGAGGGATCGGTGGGATAAGACCCTCCCCCGGCTGCAGGCTGCCCTTCGTCGTTCTGCCTCCACTCACCTGCCATCCACCCCTGTCTCCCCGTTCTTCCGCTCGTCTCCCCTCCCCGTGATCCGCACCGACGCCCCGGTCCTTCTCGAGATTTCCGATCTGCATGCCTCGGTGGATGATCTGCCGATTCTCAAGGGCGTGAACCTCACCATCCGCGCCGGTGAAATCCATGCCGTGATGGGGCGCAACGGCAGTGGCAAGAGCACCCTCTCCAAGGTGCTGGCCGGCCATCCGGCTTACACCGTCACCGCCGGCACGATGCGCTACCGGGGCACGGATCTGCTGGGTCTCGATCCGGAAGATCGCGCCCGCATCGGGGTGTTTCTCGGATTCCAGTACCCCGTGGAGATTCCTGGTGTCAGCAATCTCGAATTCCTGCGGGTGGCCACCAACGCCCGCCGCACTGCCCAGGGTCAGGAGGAGCTCGACACCTTCGCCTTCGAAGACCTGGTGCAGGAACGTCTGGGCGTGGTCCAGATGGACCCGGCCTTTCTGGAGCGGAGTGTCAACGAAGGGTTCAGCGGCGGCGAGAAGAAGCGCAACGAGATCCTCCAGATGGCACTGCTCGAACCTGTTGTCGCGATTCTCGATGAGACCGATTCCGGGTTGGATATCGATGCCCTCAGGATCGTGGCCGGCGGTGTCAACCACCTTGCCAGTCCTGACAACGCCACCCTGCTGATCACCCACTACCAGCGGCTTCTCGATCTGATCACTCCCGATTACGTCCATGTGATGGCGTCCGGTCGCCTGCTGCGCAGTGGCGGCAAGGAGCTCGCCCTCGAGCTGGAACGCACCGGTTACGACTGGGTGGACCAGGAACTGGCCCGGCTCGAGGCGGACTCCGGGCGCCAGCCAGTGGAGGTGGGTTGATGACGGCGACCACACCCCGCACCGCTCCGGTGTCCGAGGGGTCGGCTGACTGGCTCGCCGCCCTGGCCGGTGCGCCTCTCCCCAGCCGCCGCCAGGAGGACTGGCGCTTCACCGATCTCACCACCCTGCGGAGCGTTCCACACCAGGTCGCCTCCAGCGAGAATGGTGGCTGGATCCCCCCGCACCTGCCCTCGGGCATCACCACCCTGGCGGATGGGGACGCCGAGACCCACCGCGGTCGCGCGGTCGCCGGCACCGCCTGCGCGGACCACTGGCCCGTGCGGTTCAACGCCGGCCTGGGGCCCGCGACGCTCGCCCTGCGCGTCGGTGCCGGAACCTGGACGCTGGAGCTGCCCTGGGAGGGAGGGTCGATGCCCGGTTGCCAGGCCCGCCGCCTGCTGCTGGTGCTCGAACCCGGGGCTGATCTCCAGTTGCTGCAGGTGATCCGTGCCACGGACGACCAGGCCCTCAGCCTCGTGGTCGAAGTGGAGATGGGGCCGGAGAGCCGTCTGAAGCTGGGCACCCTGGCCCTGGGGCGGGGCGCCCGATCCACGCTGCTGGCCCACACGGCCGTGCGGCAGGCCGCCGGCAGTGAGCTCAGCCTGATCAGCGCCAGCTCGGGCTGGGGGCTCATCCGCCAGGAGCCTCGTGTGGTGCAGCTCGAGGGGGCCGCCCACACCCAGCTGCGGGGTCTGCAGCTGGTGGATGGTCAGGAGGTGGCCGACACCCACAGCCACGTGCGCTTCGAGGGGCCTGCCGGTGTGCTCGACCAGCTCCACAAGGCCGTGGCGGATGGTTCCGGCCGCAGCGTGTTCAACGGCGCCGTGCAGGTGCCGCGGGTTGCCCAGCAGACCAACGCGGCCCAGCTGAGCCGCAACCTCCTGCTCTCCGACCGGGCGCGGATCGACACCAAACCTGAGCTCGAAATCGTCGCCGACGATGTGAAGTGCGCCCACGGAGCCACCGTGAGTCGGCTGCAGCGTGACGAGCTCTTCTATCTCCAGAGCCGCGGCATCGCTGCCGCCCAGGCCGCTGCGCTGCTCCAGAGGGGCTTCTGCGATGAGGTCCTGCGGGAGCTGCCCGCCGCTGCCGCTCCCCATCGTCCGCTCCAGAGCCTGCTGGGGGAGGTCTGAACGCCATGCCCACCTCCTCCGCGCTCGGCGGTCTCTCCACCGCCCCCTCCCTCGCCGGCATCCCGGATGCCGCCGCCCCAGCCGCCCAGGTGGTTGACGATCTGGCCGCCATCACCCGGCCGGACTTTCCCCTTCTGGCCCAGACCGCCTGCCTGGGCCAGCCCCTCATCTACCTCGACCACGCCGCCACCAGTCAGAAGCCCCGCCAGGTGCTCGAGGCCCTGCAGCGCTACTACGACCACGACAACGCCAATGTGCACCGGGGTGCCCACCAGCTCAGCGCCCGGGCCACCGAGGGTTTTGAGGCGGCACGGGCCAAGGTCGCGGCCTTCGTGGGGGCGGCCAGCCCGCGGGAGATCGTCTTCACCCGCAACGCCAGTGAGGCGATCAACCTCGTGGCGCGCAGCTGGGGCGACGCCAACCTGCGCGAAGGCGATGAGGTTCTGCTCACGGTCATGGAGCACCACAGCAACCTGGTGCCCTGGCAGCTGCTCGCGGCCCGCACCGGCTGTGTGCTGCGCCATGCGGGAGTCACCCCTACGGGGGAACTCGACCTGGAGGACCTCAAGGCCCAGATCACGGACCGCACGCGCCTGGTCAGCCTGGTGCAGGTGAGCAACACCCTGGGCTGTCTCAACCCCGTCGAACGGGTGGCACCCCTGGCCCATGCCGCCGGTGCTCTGCTGCTGGTGGATGCCTGCCAGAGCCTGCCGCACATGCCGGTGAATGTGGCGGCGCTCGGTTGCGACTTCCTGGTCGGCAGCTCGCACAAACTCTGCGGGCCCACCGGGATGGGTTTCCTCTGGGCCCGCGAAGCGCTGCTCGAGGCCATGCCCCCCTTCCTGGGCGGCGGGGAGATGATCCAGGACGTCTACCTCGACCACAGCAGCTGGGCCGAGCTGCCCCACAAGTTCGAGGCGGGAACGCCGGCCATCGGCGAGGCCATCGGCCTGGGTGCGGCCCTGGATTATCTTCAGGCCATCGGGCTGGATCGCATCCGCGGCTGGGAAAAGCAGCTCACCCGCCAGCTGTTCGACCGGCTCGGCGCCATCGACGGCGTGCGTATCCTCGGGCCCACGCCGGAGCAGCAGCCTGACCGTGGCGCCCTGGCGGCCTTCACGGTGGACGGCCTCCATGCCAACGATCTGGCGGCCCTGCTCGATTCAGCCGGCATCTGCATTCGCAGCGGCCATCACTGCACCCAGCCCCTGCACCGCCTCTACGGCATCCCTGGATCCGCCCGCGCCAGTCTGAGCTTCACCACCACGCGCCAGGAGATCGACCGCTTCGCCGAGGAGCTGCAGGGAACGATCGGGTTCCTGCGCGAACACAGCTGAGCGTGCTGACCACCGGCGTTCCGGGCCTCCCATGCTTGAGCTGATCGCCCGGCTGATCATCGATCTCTCCGAGCAGCGGCTCTATGCCTATGGACCCAGCCAGGTGCTGCTGTACTCGGCCCTGGTCTCGACGGGTCTCCCCGCTTCCCCCACGCCGGTCGGCGCGTTCCACATCCAGGCCAAGTACGCCAGCACGGACCTCACCGGCGCCACCTACCAGGTGAAGAGCGTGCCCCATGTGATGTGTCTGGGCGGGCCCGGTCTCGGCCCCGACCGCTACTGCATCCACCCCGCCCCCTGGCAGGAGCAGGGCGGCCAGTGTTTCGGCGTGCCGCGCAGCCATGGCTGCATCCGAACCACCGTTGCCACGGCCCGCTGGCTGTTCGAGCGCACCGCCGTGGGCACGCCTGTGGAAATCAGGCCGTAGCGGAGATGGGGAGTCGACCATGCCCCGAGCGTCCGCCCGGCGCGCCTGCCGAGCTCTTCCTGGTGGTGCTCGGTGGCCGCGTGCCGGGCTGCAACCTCGAGCTCCACGACGTGCGCTTCGTGGCCGGTGCCACGATCGAGGCGACCCTGCCGCTGTTGCGGCGCCAGTGGTTCGGGTCCCGCCGGGGCCTGCATATCGACAGCTACGTGGCCGTGCGCCACGTCGATGGCTACCGGGTGGAGCTCAGGCCGGAGCGCTGGGCTGGAGCCGAGCGCCTCTATTTCGTGAACCTGGGGGGCTATGACCCCGGCCAGCTGGCGGAGCAGCACCGCTTCGGCCTGGAGGTCGCCCCGTCTCCCCAGGCCGCCGTGGTCCAGGCGAAGCGCCGCTGGCAGGCCCAGGTGCGCCAGCGGCACAGGGACGATCTGGTCGCCGTGGATGATTGCCTGACGGTGGATCAGCTGTCCCTCTTCGACGGGCTGTCCCTGCACGTGCATCTCACGCCCGAATCCCAGCTTGGCGGCGAACCCCTGGTGCCGGACTGGTTCGGCTACCGCTTGATCTGAGACCTGGTGATCCAGGGGCTGGTGCTCTGAGCTCTGGGCAGACGCCTGATCCCAGCGGCGACCGGAGTTCCTCGTCAGCCGTGCTGCGCGGCGTGGAGGTCGGCCTGGATCCAGAGATCGGCCTGCTCGCTGTGGGCCGCATCGAAATAGCGCGTCTCCGCGGCGATGAACCGGGAAAGCAGCCGCTGGGCCAGTTTCTGCCAGCCGGCGTGGCCCAGCACCGCCACACGCCGTGGGGTGCGGCGGTGCTCCCTGACCAGTGAGAGGTGCTCCCCCAGGGCGGCCAGGCCGGACCAGCCGTCGAACTCGCGCAGATCGACCAGCAGCTTCACCGGCTCCACCCGGCTGAACAGGCTGTCGATCTCCGCCTCGATCGCGGCGTAGGCGCTGGGCTCGAGCCTGCCGATCAGCTGCACCCGCACGACCCCGTCCTGTTCCGTGAGATGGATGCTGCCGAGGGATTCAGCCAACCAGCGCCGCGCCTCGGCTTCGTTCCCGTCGTGGAAGAGCCTGACGGGACAGGGCAGGAGGGCGCCGATGGCTCGGATGGCGGTGCGCAGCCAGGGCGCGTCACTCACCACGGCGATGCGCTCGAACCCCTGCCAGTGGCGCAGGCCCAGCAGCGTGTCGTCCCAGGCGGCGTCGAGGGCGTAGCCCTCGAAGTCCGGGCCGAAGCACAACAGGGCCTTGATGCGGTCGTGTTCCTCGATGGCCCGCTCCATCTGCGGCACGAGCACCCTGTCGTAGTCCTCCCCACGCACGAGCCCCCGCAGCCGGAAGCCCACCGTGCCTTCCGGCAGACCGGGGATCTGTTCGATCATGGTTCCAGCTCTCCCGTGACTCCCTGCTCGCAAACTAAGAAGGCCTCGGCCTGACGGCTTCACGCACCATGAACATCGACGGCACGGCCTGGCGCACCATCTGGCTGGAACCGGGGGGCTGCTCGGTGGGGGTGATCGACCAGACCCAGCTCCCCCACCGCTTCACGACCCGCAGCCTGCGCACCTGCGAGGACGCCGCCGAGGCGATCCGCAGCATGGTGGTGCGCGGGGCCCCCCTGATCGGGGTGACCGGCGCCTATGGGCTCATGCTGGCCCTGCAGCAGGATCCTGGCGATGCCGCCCTGGAAGCGGCCTTCGACCAGCTCAACAGCACCCGACCCACGGCCGTGAACCTGCGCTGGGCGCTCGAGCGGGTGCGCGATCGGGTGGCGGCCCTGCCGCAGGCGGGCCGGGTCGAGGCTGCCCGGGAGGAAGCGGAGGCCATCGCCGAGGAGGACGTGGCGATGTGCGAGGCCATCGGGAACCATGGCCTGGAGATCTTCCGGCAGCTGGCGGCGGCCCGACCGGCCGAGCGCCGGGACAGCCCCTTCCAGGTGCTCACCCACTGCAACGCCGGCTGGCTGGCCACCGTCGACTGGGGCACGGCCCTCGCGCCGATCTACAAGGCCCACCGGGCTGGGCTGAACATCCACGTGTGGGTGGACGAGACCCGTCCTCGCAACCAGGGGGCGAGCCTCACCGCCTTCGAGCTGGGGCGTGAGGGGGTGCCCCACACCGTGGTCGTCGACAACGCGGGGGGCCATCTGATGCAGCACGGTCTGGTCGATGCCGTGATCGTCGGCACCGACCGCACCACCCGGACGGGCGATGTGTGCAACAAGATCGGCACCTACCTCAAGGCCCTGGCCGCCCACGACAACGGCGTGCCCTTCTACGTCGCCCTGCCGGCCTCCACCATCGACTGGACCCTCAGCGATGGGCTGACGGCCATCCCGATCGAGGCCCGCAGCGCGGAGGAGGTCACCCACATCCAGGGCCGGATCTGCAGCGGCACGGCAGCTGGGGAGATCGCCACGGTGCAGCTCACCCCGGACGGCAGTGCCGGCTTCAACCCGGCCTTTGATGTGACCCCGGCCCGGCTGGTGACGGCGCTGATCACCGAGCGCGGTGTGGCGCCGGCGAGTGAGGCGGGGCTGCGAGGGCTGTACGGGGGGGCTGATCAGTCGTAGCCGTAGAGCTCCACCCTCACCTTGCGGGTTGGGATGGTGTCTGTGAGGAGTTGCTCGATGCTGCTCACCGTCGCGTAGCGCAGCTTGAAGGGATCGCGGCGGTCAACGGCGCTTTCGTCGGAGCCGATGAAGATCTCAAGGCCATGCTGATCCTTGCGGCGAATGCAGAGGCCCTCGGCGCGTAACTTGCCGTAGTCCAGCCGGCACCGCGTTGGCTGAATCGGTTCAGAGCTGGTGAGGTCGCCATTCCAGAAGAACATCGGCCGCTTCGTCTTGTTCTTGCGGTCGCTGTCGTCGTCATGCTTCGGGCCGGCCAGGATGAGGAAATGCTGATCGTCGATGCGCACGCAGTCGCGAAATCTGCGGCCGCCCAGATCGAACAGCAGGGGTGTGGGTGCGGCCTCAGGGACTGCGGGATCCAGCAGGAGGGCCTGGGCATGGCCATCTTCTGCCGCTGGCTTTCTGAGCCCCACCAGCAGCTGGTTGCCGCGCCAGGCGGAGAGGGCTTCGATGTTGATGTCGTCGCCGGCGAGGTCTGTGCGGAGATCGGGTGTCATGGCCGCGGGCGGCCCGGCGAGGGCATGGCCGTTGAGCCTGAAATGCCGGAGTCGCGGTTGCCTGTTGCCGATGACGTAGAGCGCATCCTGCAGCATGGCCAGGCTCTCGAAGTCGCTGTTGCCATGGCCGCCATCACCAAGATTCAGGCAGACATTGAGCTCCTTGAATTCCGGCTTCGAAGCATCATCGCTGAAGCGGAACAGGCGGATCTGATCTCGGTTGTCATCGGCCAGCAGGAAGAGATTATCCGCGACGTGGATCAGGCCTGAGGCGTTGTTGATCATGGAATGCTGAGCCCGTTCTTCGTGCTGGCGTATGGGGTGAGCCGATGCGGGCCAGGCGTTCGGCCCCGATCTGGAGGCCATCCTGCTCCTCTGGATCATGGAGGCGGAAGGCAAGCACTGCGATGGGTACGCCGACCAATGGGTATCCCGGCTGTGCCTCAAGAGGCCCGCATCGCCCGCAACCGGTGTTCCTGCGGGCTGATGCCGCGAACTCGCTTGAAGGCTGCGCTCAGCGCGAACGGCGTGCTGTAGCCCAGGGCGTAGGCAACCGTGCCCACAGTGGCCTCCGGGTCGCAGAGCATGTCGGCGGCGAGGGCAAGTCGCCAGCTTGTCAGGAACTTCATCGGCGATTCTCCGACGACGTCCCGGAACCGTCGTGAGAGCGCCGATCGAGAGGCCCCCACTTCGCGGCAGAGCGTCGCCAGGGTCCATGGAAACGCCGGTTGCTGATGCAGCACCTGCAGGGTGCGGCTCACCAACGGGTCGCTGTGGGCCCGGTACCACGTGGGCGCGCTGGCGGATGGACGAGTGAACCAGGCGCGCAGGATCGCGATCAGGAGGAGATCGATCAGGCGGTCGAGCACGGCCGCCTGGCCCGCACACTCCTTCTCCATTTCCTCGCACAGCAAGCTCACGAGCGGCGAGCCCCAGGTGTCGTTGGAGAGCGTCAGCACCGGGGGCAGCACACGCAGCAACCGATCACTGATGTCGCTGGTCGACTCATAGGCGCCCACCAACATCAGGGTCGAACCGTTCGGATCGTTACCCCAGGTGCGAACCCCGTGCATCAACTCCTGCTCGAGCGACTCCCCGTTCAGGTTGGTGCAGCGTTGACCGGGGTGAATCACGATCTCTGGTGCGGTGTCCGGATGGTCGGCCACGCAGTAGTGCAGCGGCGCACGGGTCACGGCAACATCGCCCACGCCGAGGCGCACCGGCTCGCTTCCATCGGGCACAACCCAGGCGTGTCCGCGCACGATCGCCAGCACCGTGATCGGGGACTTGGCAAGGATCCGCAGCGACCACGGCGGACGCATCACGGTACGCAGCGCGAAGGCCCCACGCGCCCGCGGACCGTCCAGCAAGCCACCAAACAAGTCCATCGTTCCGAGGCTAGGGCTGGACGCTCGCGTATGGATCTGAGCAGCTCAGCGATGGCCTGAACGGAGGGTCCTGCCGAGGATCTGAGTCGACCCTCTCAACCAACGGATGCCAAGCACCAACCACACCACAACGATCCTGGTGATCGGAGCGAGTGGCAAGACCGGCCGCCGCGTGACGGATCGGCTCGTCGCCCAGGGCCGGCGGGTTCGTCCCGTGTCCCGCTCGACGCAACCACGCTTCGACTGGCAGGACCCCAGCACCTGGTCGCCCTGCCTCGACGGCATCGCCGCTGTGTACATCACCTACTTCCCAGACCTGGCCCTGCCCGGCGCGGCCGAGACCGTGGACGCGTTCGCGCGACTCGCCGTTGCGCGCGGTGTTCGGCGCCTCGTGCTGCTCTCCGGCCGCGGCGAGGCGGGGGCCCAGCGCGCCGAACGCTACCTGCAGAATTCGGGCGCCGATTGGACGATCGTCCGCTGCGCGTTCTTCAACCAGAACTTCGATGAGAACTTCGCCGACTCCGTGCGCCACGGTGTTCTCGGGATGCCGGCCGGTGACACCGCCGAACCGTTCGTCGACGCCGATGACATCGCCGACGTCGTCGTGGCTGCACTGACCGACGACCGTCACATCGGCGAGATCTACGAACTGACAGGCCCTCGCCTGCTCACGCTCGCCGAAGCCGCGCAGGAGCTGGGCGCCGCCATTGGCCGGGAGGTGCGCTACGTGCCGCTGAGCGCCGAGGAGTTCGGCGCCGAGCTGGGAGCCCACGGGATGCCGGCAGCGGACGCCACCCACCTCGCCACGCTGCTCAGCGAGGTGCTCGATGGCCGCAGTTCCCACACGGCTGATGGCGTGTGGCGGGCGCTGGGACGCCCAGCTCGCGACTTCGCCGATTACGCCAAGGACACCGCCGAGACAGGCGCCTGGCGGCTCGAGACGCTGGCTTCATGACCCTCCGGATCGTCCGTCAGGGCTTGTGCCGACCGGTGCAGGCCCCCACAACACCCAAGCCGCGCTGAGCCTTGCTCAATGGAACTACTCCTTCGTTCCTATTCCTCCATCCTGATGGGTTAGCCGTGTGTTCAGGATTCATTGTTGTTTCATCATCGTGAATGAGTGATGAAGCAGCACTACGGGCGAGTGGCCTGGCTGGCTAACGTTTGAATTCACCGGCCTGCGCCGCTTTTCGCGCAGGTCCGGTGGAATGATGGGTTGGGCGCGCAAGGCACAGGCTTTACTACCTAATAATTAGTGCTCGCTCGGATGACTACCTTGTGATGCTCGGAATCAAGCATAACGAGCATGAAGTCGTTTACATCCGCATCCAGCGTCGGACGAACGGTCTTCGGAGCGTGCATGATGTCGTTGCCTGCGGTCCTGATCTGGTACAACCCTGTACGAGGCTGCGAGGGCATGGACTGCTTGAAGCGTTCGAGGATCTGCTGTTCTGTCGGGTTGTAAATAGAGCCCTCCGGCGGGAGAGCCCGCCCTGACTCCCGAGTAGACCTGGCCCTCGCTTCTCTTGAAGTTCGGATACCTGCAAGGTGTTTCAAGACACCATCAGGGATCGGCAGACGCTGCCACTTGCCGGAGTCCGCAGCTGCGCGAGCCAAGACGTTGAAGTCAGCACCGCTGAGCTGGAAGACCATCGTGATCTTGAGGCCCTCGCGCCCAAACCATCCTGGTTCCGAGGGCGTGGCCTCGTAGGTGACTGCTGTGGCAGCCCTCGGGATGTTGAACTCGCGGCGCAGGGTCAGTTCATCTGCCTGGCGCGTCGTGCAGCCTGCGAGGACAGCGCAACTGAGAACTGCGGCGATTAGCGATGACCTCATGATGCCTCGTAATGCTGCGCCCAACGGTGCCCCTGAGTGGCAGGCAACGAGTGACTGGAGAAGCAGAGAGCTGCGGCGGCCTGACTACTCCAGGGGCTTGTTCGGAGTCCCCCCATTCTCTCTGATCTGGCGAACAGTCTTCTCGTCGCTGAGACATAATCTCTGCTGGATAAACAGAGTGCAAAACACAAGGGCAGTCCGACAGACTTGACTGGAGACTTAATGGTGGCGTTGAATTGCTGTGCATATTCTTCTTCCGTTTGGTCTAAGCGATTGTCCGGAACAAGAGTGCCACCAGAAGACATTACCAGAAGACAGACAGAACTCCATGGTTGAGATCTGGCCATTCCATCGCCTCCGATACATCCTTCCGGGATTTGGAGTAGAGGCAACCGCTTAGCCTCGCTGACCAGCATGTGAGCCTCTTCCTGCCCTTGAGACCAGTTGCGGAGCAGTGGAGCTGGCCTTTCATCCGGGGGACGTCGGTTCCTGGGTGGAGGTGCTAAGGAATTTCCGCCAGCTGGCCTGAATCGGCGGCGGATTTCGCGCTGTCGTTGAACCCAATCAGGGCAACGCAGGCGCAGGCGCGACGGTCTACTCCCCGTCCCCCAGGAAGATCAGCGAGTCCCGGTTCACCCACAGCACCCGGCCGCTCTGGCCTGGGTAGCCCACCCGGCACCAGGTGCCCTGGCTGTTTGAGGTGCACGCCAACTTGTCGAGCGTTTCCCCCGACACCCCCATCCCCGCGATCGCGGCGCCGTAGTTGGGCTTGGCGTACAGGGTCACCGTGGGCTGACCATGGCCGCTGAGTTTCACCTTGCTGTGGGCCTGGTGATCCACGGCCGCTGCGGGCCGACTCTTGACGTTGGAGACGGCAATCCGGTTCCCATCGCCGTTTTGCTCGCTGAGCGTGAAGCTGTGGTGGCCGCTCATCAGCCAGATGCGGCCCTGTTCATCACGCATGCGGCGGTTGTCAGTGGTGGGTGGACCGGCCGGCACGAAGCGATAGATGGCACTGCCGCTGAAGCTGATCTCAAATCCCCCGTTGCCCCAGGGCTTCACCTGACAGGTCTGCTTGCTGTCGTTCATCCAGCAGTCCAGCGCCTGGGCGGCTGCGGCAGGACGCACCAGGGAGGCCCCGGCGATGGCACCTGCGCTGACAGCAGCGATGGCAAGGAAGCGGCGGTGGAGCATGCGAGAGCAAAGGAAAGCCAATCGATTATCCAGGTGGGTGTAGCAATCCCCCGCCAGCAGTAGGCCATGACACACTCGGACATCCCTGCCCTGGAGGCCCTCAGCCGCGACTACAGCGAGACGCCCCGGCGGGTGCTGTTTGTGCTGGGTTCCGGGAAGAGCCCAGCGGTGGAGGTGTTTGAGGCTGCAGCGCAGCAGCGCTCCACCAGCATCGATCCCCAGCATTTGGCGGAGATGGCCGCCGGCAGGCGCCGCTCGCTGACGCTCTGCACCCCGATTCAGATGGTGCCTGAGATCGTGCGCTCGCTAGCCCACAGCAATGTGGCCGTGTACCAGGTGCAGCTACTGGAGGAGTGAGCCCAGACTCACTCCATCGTGCGCACGGGGGTGGTGCACCAGCGGCTGCGGCCGACTCCGGCAGCACTCTGGAAGCGATCGTCGCGGAAGTCCGCTCGGCCGGTTCTGGGCTCAATGCGGGCCACCCGCCAGAGCTCCTGCCCGCAGTTGATCGTGACGGTGATGCGGGTGCCGTCGGAGGCGTTGATGAGCACGAAGCGCACACCGTCGTAGAGGCGCATGCGGCAGCCGGGTGGCTGACAAGGCAGCCGGCGATGGCCGTGAGCAGCGGGGGGAGCCGGGAGAACAGGCTGGTCACGGGGAAGAGGCGCGGCGACTAGGAACAGCAGCACCCATCATGACAATCTGTCTGGAGAAAATCCGTCTCGAGAACAGCCTCACGATGCGCACCTGTCTCCACCTGCTGCTGGCCGCTTCCCTGGTGCCGCTTCTGCTGCCGTTGCCGGCACCAGCAGCGGAGGTCTGCACCCCATCAGAAAGCACCGTGGCCGAAACCCGCTGCGTGATGAAAGCGCTCCAAGCCAAGGATCGAGAGCTGGAGAAGGCCCTGGTGCGAGTGGCCAGCGAGGCCAGGCAAGTGCCCAGCGAAACCTTCCAGACGCTCTGGCGCGACAACCTCACCGGCTTCTACAAGACCAGTGCCGACCCAAGCGAGCAGGCGCGTGCTTTCCGCGCCGAACGCCGCAAGGTGTGCGCCTACGCCAAGTCGGTGAGCTTTCAGGGGACGGGCTACGGCATCTTCACGACGCGCTGTGAGCTGGCGCTCACCCAGACCCTGCTGGAGCAGCTGCGGCCATGAAACGCACGCTCATCCGCCTATCGCTGTTGCTGCTCGCTGGTTCAATGGCCTGCTGGGTCGCCTATCGGCTGATCGGCGTACATGTGGATGCAGATGGCATCCTGCGGGAGGCCTTTCCTCTGATCCCTATTGGTTATTTTCTGGGCTTAGGTGGCGTTGGGGCTGGGATCGCTGGCTTGCTGTGGAGGAAGCCAGCAAGAGGCCGGTGATTCAGAGTACCAAGGTACTTCCGAACGACCAGCGTAACCGGGCGGCGACGCTACGCGTCGATTTCAGATTTCGCTGGATTCGCCGCTCCGGTTCACGCAATTGTTCGACGACCACACTCAAAGGAATGGTTGCCACTCAGTCCCGTGCTTTGGTGCCGTCAGTGTGCTCGGAGGATTTTCGTGTTTCTCGATTACACACAAATATGGATAGAAGTGAATGGAGTTGATCTCCTGTTGGGCTCGCGTTGATGTGAATCCCAGGACTCCGCTGACCATGCCATTACATGCGTTCAAGCTTTGAACCAAGCCAGCGGCGAAAGCAGCAAACCGGTTCGAGATGCCGTGGATGTCTTCACAAACGTATACGCTGCCGACCGGCATGCAAGGCAGCATTTCCTCCAGCGTCACCATTTGCTGTTCCGGTGTGTGCCCGCCGTCGTCGATTAGAATGTGAATCTGAGGGGTATCAGTCCTGAATCGTGCCCAAAACTCGCGGCTTTCCTGATCGCCGATGAATACGCGAATTCTATCCGTTTCATATGATCTGCAGGCATCCTCGATGTCCACACCATATATGCGACAGCGGTCGCCAAAATACTCGAGCCACATGTCAAGACTGCCGCCGCTGTAGATGCCGATTTCCAAGAGGTTGACTTCTTGGTCTCTGAACCGTGCGAAGTGTCGGTCATAGGCATTGAAATAGTGCGTCCATTTCCAGATTCCGGGACCCTTTTCGTGCTTTGAGAAGTAATCCCAAAGCGGATTAGAAGGTGATGTTGCGTCTCCTTCGTCGGGCGCGCGAAGTGCCAATCTCTCTTCTATCGCCAAACCTCGAATAAATGCTGGGAACAAGCTGGCAAAACGTACGAACGCGCGTGGCTGCCGAATGAAGTTCTTTAGGATCGCAAGCAGTAGCCGAAGTTTGTAATACATTTGGGGTGGTTCAGTCTCTTTGTGCGTCGAACTAGTCATTGGAAGGTTCCGTGAACCACGCTCCAGGACCCCTCGCTTTCCGATAACCATAGAAGGAAGCTCTGTTCGGATCCCGCTGAATCCCCATGCGCCAATCGGTTTCACAAGTTGGATCGTAAATCTAGCCGTGGTTCACGGGTCCGCAAACCACTTGTTCGAGCGGCTACAGAATGTCGGCGGGGCTGCGCACACCCAGCGGGCCGCGGTTGAGCACGTGGGTGTAGATCATCGTTGTGCTTACGTCCTTGTGCCCCAGCAATTCCTGGATCGTTCTGATGTCCTGGCCGCGCTCCAGTAGATGGGTGGCAAACGAATGGCGGAACGTGTGGCAGCTGGCTGCCTTGGATACTCCAGCTGCAGCCACGGCCCGCTTCACGGCTTTCTGCACGAGGCTTGGATCCAGATGGTGCCGCCCCTCGGTGCCTGAGGCCCGATCGTGCCAGCGATGCTCCTGGGGGAACACCCACTGCCAGGCCCACTCCCGATCGGCATTCGGGTACTTCCTTGCCAGGGCATAGGGCATCAGCACTTGGCCCCAACCAGCCGCCAGATCCATTTGATGCAATCGGCGCACACCCCGTAGATGGTGCTGCAGGTTTGCCACCAGGCTCTGGGGCAGCAGGGTGAGCCGGTCCTTGCCGCCTTTCCCATCCCGCACGGTCAGTTCCCGTCGCTCGAAGTCGAGATCCTTCACCCTCAGCCGCAGGGCTTCCATCAAGCGGAGGCCGCTGCCATACAGCAGCCCCACCACCAGCGCTGGGTCACCATCTAGGTGCTCGCGCACAGCCCGCACCTCGGCTTCGCTCAGCACCACCGGCAAGCGGCGTCGGTTCCTGGCCCGCACCACCCCATCCAGCTCAAGGTCACGACCCAGAAGCTCGCGGTACAGAAACAGCAGCGCGGCCAGGGCCTGGTTCTGGGTGGAGGGGCTCACCTGAAGATCCACCGCCAGGTGGGTGAGGAAGCTGTTCACCTCGACACTGCCCATCTCTCGGGGATGCCGCAGGTTGTGGAAGCGAAGAAACCGCCTCAACCACAGCTCATAGGTCTTCACCGTGCGACGGGCGTAGTGGCGGGTCTGCAGTTCCTCCCGATAGCGCTGGATCAGCCCTGGAGGTCTGGCTTCAAGCGTCATGGTCATCGCCGGCCTGGGACTGGTTCAGGTTTGCCCCGTGCTTTCAGCCGTCTCAGCGCAGCACGAAGCGCTCCTGATGCACCAGGCGCCCGTCGGCGCGGATCTCCAGCCGGTAAAGGCCGGGGGGCCAGGGGGTGCGGGTCGGGGCCAGCGTGAAGAGCACCGATTCCTGCCCCGGCTTGGTGTCCACAGCGGCACTGTCGATGCGCTGATCGGAGGGCACTCCTTCCACCGTTTCGGCGAACCAGGTGCCCTCGAAGCGGCTTCCGCTGCGGCTGCCGGTGGCGAAGTGATAGGTGAAGCGGGGGGTGCTGAGCGGAAACTCGAAGCCGTCTGGCGTGTAGGTGCGGGTGGTCTGGGCCGGCAGAGGGCCCGGGGCGAGCAGCGCCAGCGCCGCGATGGCTCCAGCCCTGGGAAGGAGGTGCATGGTGAGGGAGCGGAAGACGTCGTACCCCCCTGCCTAGCCTCAGCCGTTCAGGGGGCATCACCATGGCGGCCACAGAGCAGGAGTTGCGCCAGGAGCTGGTGGCCACGGCGCGGGCGATGGGAAGCGCCGGCATCAATCAGGGCACCTCGGGCAACCTCTCGGCCCGGATTCCCGGCGGGCTGCTGATCACCCCCAGCGGCGTTCCCTACGACGGCATGGGGCCGGCTGACCTGCTGGCCATCGGTTTCGACGGCCAGCTGCTGACGACATCTGAGGAGAGCGGCGGCGGAGCTCCTGGCCGAAGCCTTCGCCCCTCCTCCGAGTGGCGCCTCCATGCCGACCTGCTCCGCTGCCGGCCGGATGTGGAGGCGGTGCTGCACTGCCACTCGATCCAGGCCACGGCCCTCGCCTGCCATGGCCGCCCCATCCCCCCCTTCCACTACATGGTGGTGATCGCCGGCGGCGCCGATATCCGCTGCGCCCCCTACGCCACCTTCGGCAGCCAGGAGCTCTCGGATCTGGCCCTGGAGGCCCTGCGCGATCGCCGCGCCTGCCTGCTGGCCCACCACGGCCAGGTGTGCCTGGGGGGCAGCCTGGCCCAGGCCCTGCGGCTGGCGATCGAGGTGGAAACCCTGGCCCACATGTACCTGCAGGCGCTGCAGCTGGGGGAGCCGCCCCAGCTCTCGCTGGAGGAGATGGGGCGGGTGGCTGAGCGCATGGCCGCGCTGCACTACGGCCGCTGAGCCCCCCTCGAAACCCAACCCCCCCTCAGGCCACCGCCTTTGGCGCCGTGCCGGCCAGAACCAGGCCCGTGGTGGCGAAGATCAGCACCAGGCCCAGGCACACCCCGGTCCACACCGGCAACCCCCAGCCGGCCACCGCCAGCGGCGCCACCACGGTGATCACCCCACCGGCCAGGAACGGCTGCAGCATCAGTTGCTTGATCGAGAAGGCCGGCAGGGCCGTGCTCTGGTCGAAGGGATCGGCCATGTGGAGCAGCACCAGGCCGCTCGCCGACACCCCTGTGGCCTGGCCGAACTCGATCACGGCCCGCTCGAACCAGTCGCGCGGCAGGATGCGCGGCGCCAGCAGCAGCACCACCGCCAGGTTCCAGGCCAGCCCCGCGGCGATCAGCACCGACAGCGGCAGCCAGTCGGCCCGAAGCAGTCCCAGATCCAGGCCCGCCGTGGCGGCCGTGATCAGCAGATTGGCGGAGGTGGTGCTCACCCGCGTCTGGATCGGGGCGAGGGCCCGGTGGGCCTGGCCGCTGCTCTCGAGCAGCAGCCGCGTGATCAGTGATCCGAGAATCGCGAAGGGGAACACCGGCAGGTCTTCCACCACGGTGTCCACGCCCCCGCCCACCCAGCCGCCGATCAGCCGCAGCCCTCCCAGCAGGGCCAGACCCACCAGCACGGCGCAACCCGCCAGGGCCAGATTCACCAGCCAGGCGGCGGCTCCCGGGTGGCTGGGCTGCTCGAGGCTGCCCGTGCGCGGCGGCTGCCGCAGGTCTTCCGGGTGCACCGACAGCCAGCCCAGCTGCCGCCCCAGCAGCACCACCAGGCCCCCCACAAGGGTGGAGGCCACCAGGCCGGCCGAGGCCAGGGTGAGCCCCAGGGCCTGTCCGCCGGGGAACCCCAGCGCCGCGTAGCTCGGGCCCATCGCGGCCGCCGAGCCGTGGCCGCCCTCGAAGGCCACCTCGATCAGGCAGGCCATCATCGGGCTCACCCCCAGCCGCGGGCCCAGCACCAGCAGCACCGCCAGGCCGCCCACCACGTACTGCCCGAAGGCCAGCACCAGGGCCAGGGAGATCTGGCCGCTCACCGGCCGCCACAGCCCCGCCAGCTTCGGCAGCGGCTTGCCGAGCATCAGGCAGGCGAACACCAGGGTGAGCAGCACCTGGGGCAGCTCCGCCCACACCCGCATCACGGGCTCGGGCACCAAGGGCAGGGGCCCGCCGGGGGCAATCAGCAGCCCCAGCACCCCCGCCAGCAGCGCCTCCGGAATGCCCCACACCACCAGCGACAGCCGGTGGGACACGGCGCGGGCGACCAGCAGAAGCAGGGTGAGCAGGGCCAGGGCGGCGGCCACCCAGCCCGCGTCGATCAGCCAGCCGGGGGCCTCCTGCGCCAGAAGGCTCATGGCGCGCCCTTCAAGAAAAACGGGACCCGAATCCTAGTCATGGCGCCGGCGCGGGCTGCGGTGTTGGCCCCCCGGCTGGCGGGTGGGGCTCAGATCTCCGCGGCCGCCCGTTCCACCAACCGGCGGGCCACGGCCTGGGTGCCGGTGTGCTGGTAGGTGTCGGTGAAGGCGTCCAGAAAGGTCGCCAGCTGCTCGAAACGACCCTGCCAGGGCCCGAGGGTGCTCTCCAGGGCCTGGACCGCCTTCTGGCCACTGAGCCCCAGGGTCCCCACCAGGCCCGAGGCCCAGCCCAGCCAGGCCTCCACCCCGCGTCGCACGAAGCCGAGGTGGGCCTCCTCGCTGCGGCCGGGGATCAGGGGCGCCATCGCCCTGTAGCCGGGCAACTGGCGCAGTTCCCCGTGCCCGACCTGCCCGAGCAGGTTGTCGAGCCGCTCCAGCGCCTGGTCGCCGAGCGGCAGCAGCGCGTCGAAGCACAGCATGGCCACCATCCGGACCCTGGCCTGGCCGGCGTAGTCGGCCAGGGACGCCGTGAAGTCGCCGAAACTGTCGCCCGGCAGGCCGTTGACCTGGGTGAAGGCCAGCAGCTCCGCCGAGACCTTCAGCGCCAGATCGGCGGCCTGCAGGGTGTCCGTGGCGGGGGTGAGGTTGGCCAGCCCCTTGATCAGGGGCAGGGCTGCGCCGACGTTGGCGGCCAGGCGCAGGCCTCCACTGGCCCTTTGGGACCGGTTGACGGCGTCGTAGAGGCTCAGGGCCCGGGCGTAGCCCTCATGGCGTGCCCGGCTGAGGGTGTCGGCCCGGGCGCGCACCTGGGCGATCAGCTGGGGATCCTCCGTGCCGAGCACCTCGGCGATCAGGGCATCGGCCCGGGTGATGTTCTGCCACCCTCCCGGCACCAGGGTGCCGATGCCCTTGAGGGCCAGCACGGTGAGATTGCGTTTCGGCAGGCGCTCGAGGCGCTCGAGAACGGTGCGGCTCATGCGGGCTGGCGCGAGGGAGCGAGGGCCGGGGACTGGCGGGGCTGGGGCAGGCTGGCCAGGCCCGGCAGATCGAAGGCCTCGAGCAGTTCATGGCGCTGGGTGGTGTCCAGTCCCTCGTTCTGGCCGATCACCTTCACCTGGAACCGCTCGGCCACCAGCACCGCGCTGGCCTGGCTGCCCTGCTCCACCAGCGGCCAGCCCCTGAGCCGGTCGCGGCTGTCCAGGAACTTGTCACGGGCTTCGGGCGCTGTGGCGGTGTCGGAGATCGCCAGCAGGGCGAGGGCTTGGCCGCCGTGGCTGAGTCGGGCCTGGCTGAAGCCCCGTTTCTCCTGGGTGAACACCAGCTGCTCCCCGGGGCCGGGGGTGGGGAAGAGCCGGTTGAAGGCACTGCCGTTCACCACCTGGGCGGTGGGAACATCACCGACCGTGCCACCAGGAAGCCAGGTGGAGACGGGCAGGAGCAAAAGGGCTCCGATCAGCAGGCCTGCACCCACCACCAGGGCCAGCCCCCAGCGCAGCATGCGGTTCATGGCGATGTCCTCCGAGCTTGGGTCTTCGCTCGTGCTAGCCAGACCCGCCCGACGGCGCCGCCAGCCCTAGGACGGCCCCAATCCGAAGTGGTGCCGGAAGAAAGCCTCGGTGGCTTCCAGCACCTGGAGCTGCACGCTGCCGCTGCGGAAGCCATGGCCCTCGCCGGCGAAGCGGTGCACCTCCACCGGAACCCCATGGGCTGCCAGGGCCGCCGCCATCCGGTCGGTCTGCTCGGGGGGCACCACCGGGTCGTCCAGGCCCTGGAAGAAGACCACCGGACAGCGGATCCGATCCGCATGCAACAGGGGGGAGCGGGCCTCGTAGAGCGCGCGGGCTTCGGGCCATGGGCCGATCAGGCCATCGAGGTACCGGGCTTCGAAGCGGTGGCTTTCGAGGGCCAGGGCACTGGGGTCGGCGACGCCGTAGCGGATCGCCCCGGCACGGAAGACTCCGGTGAAGCACAGGCCCGCCAGGGCCGTGAAGCCGCCGGCACTGCCGCCTTCGATGGCGATGCGGGCGGGGCTGGCCTTGCCGGCGGCGACCAGGGCCGTGGCGGCCGCGGCGCAGTCGGCCACATCCACCATGCCCCACTGGCCATCGAGGCGTGCGCGGTAGGCCCGGCCGAAGCCGGTGGACCCCCCGTAATTCACATCCACCACGCCCCAGCCGCGGGTGGTCCAGAACTGGATGGCGAGGCTGAGGCCGCGGCGGGCCATGCCGGTGGGCCCGCTGTGCCCCTTCACCAGCAGCGGCGAGGCGGGGGTGGCACCGCCGACAGGCGGATGGAACCAGGCCTGGGTGGGGGCGCCGCCATGGCCGCTGAACCAGAGGGCCTCGGGGGGGCTGATCCCCTCGGGGGGCAGGGGGCAGGGGGCCACGGGTGTGTGCTGCCAGTGCCGGCTGTCCAGGTCCAGGTCCAGCAGTCCCGACGGGGTCGTGGGGTTGCTCGCCACGGCCACCAGGCGTCCGGCTTCCGCATGGAGGCCGCTCAGGTCGTCGAAGGGCTGGGGCAGGGGGTCCCAGGCTGCGGCGGTCCCGGCCGCCGGTCCCTCCAGCACGACCCGGCCCAGCTCCCAGCGCCCGTCGCGGCAGGCAGCGGCCCACAGCTGCCGACCGTCCCAGGCGGTGGTGCCCAGCCCATAGACCCACTGGGGTGTGGCGAATTCTGCGGCCATCGGCACCAGCTCCCGCCACTGGGGCTCCCCAGGCCGGTCGGTGTCGAGGCGCTTGAGGTTCCACCAGCCGCTGCTGTCCTCCGCCACCACCAGGTCAGTGGGGCCGAGCCAGAGCGGCTGGAACACCGACACCGCTCGCCCATGGGCCGGGCCTGAGCCCGCCACGGGCCGCGGCTGGAGCAGCTCGCCCCGGGGGCTCAGCCGGGCCAGCCACAGCTGGCTCCGTTCCCACGGCATGAAGGGTTGCTGCCATTCCACCCATGCCAGCTGGCGGCCGTCGGGGCTGAGGCTGGCGTAGCCGCAGAAGTCGGCGGGTTGATGCAGGGGCTGCGGCAGGCCACCCGCCAGGGGGACCGCCACCAGCTGGTCGGTGCCGCCCGCTTCCATCACACCGATCCAGCGCCGCCGCTCGGTGTCGATCAGGCCATCGGCGAAGGCCCGTTCCCCCGGGGTGGCCGCGGGCGGGGTGAGGCGCCGCGGCGGGCCCTGGGGCAGGCCGGTGGCGGGATCGAGGGGGAGGTGCCAGAGGCCGCGGTCGCCGTCATGGATCACCACCAGATCACCGTTGCCGCCGATGGCGTAGGTCCCGCCGCCGTAGGTGTGCACCCGGCTGCGCAGGTTCCAGTCACCGGGGGTGAGTTCGATCGTCTCGGCGCCCGGCTGCGGCCGCAGCAGCAGGGTGGTGCGCCCGCCCTCCTGGGGACGCTGTTCGAGCCACAGCAGCCGCCCCCGCCACAGCCGTGGCTCCTTGACGGAGGGCGTCTGTCCCACCACGGCGGAGGCTGGCAGCGGGCCGGGCAGTGCCTTGGGCAGTGGGCCGGAGAGTGGGTCGGACGGCGACTCGGAGCGTGGGCCTGCGGGGGTCAAGCTGATTCCTCGGCGGTCCGCCCTAAACTGGCTTCACCGTATTGAGCAGTGTCCTTGGCCCGCAGCTTTGCCCAGATGGCACGTTCTGCGGAGCTCAGCAGCCGCAGCGTCCAGGTTCCGAAGGAGCCGCTGGATCAGCCGCCCCTGACGATTCACACCCTGGGCGATGCGGTGCTGCGCACCCCGGCCAGGCGCATCACCAAGGTGGATGAGTCGGTGCGGGACCTGGCCCGTGACATGTTGCGCAGCATGTACACGGCCAAGGGCATCGGCCTGGCCGCTCCCCAGGTGGGGGTGCACAGGCAGCTGCTGGTCATCGACCTGGATCCTGAGAATCCGGCCACGCCGCCGATGGTGCTGATCAATCCCGAGATCCGCTCCTTCGGCGCCTCCATCGACACCTATGAGGAGGGCTGCCTGAGCATTCCAGGCGTCTACCTCGATGTGGTGCGCCCCGGGAGTGTCGAGGTGGCCTACCGCGACGAGCAGGGCCGCCCCCAGAAACTCAAGGCCGACGGTCTGCTGGCCCGTTGCATCCAGCACGAGATGGATCACCTCAACGGCGTGCTGTTCGTCGACCGGGTCACCGATGAGCTGAGCCTGAACGAAGGGTTGAAGCAGCAGGGCTTCGATCGCACCGACGTCCATTCCATTCGCTGATTTCCCATGCCGATGAAGCCTCTGGCCGGGGTCTTCCTGGCCCTGGCCTGCGTGCTCGGGATCGCGGCCACCGGCTCGGTGTTCGAGCTGGCCTACGGCGACCCTGACCTGGGCGTCACGACGACGGGATGGATTCTCGCGCTGAGCGGGCCGGCCACCCTGGCGGCCCTGCTCGTGGCGATCCGCATCAACAGGCCCGCGCCCTGAGCGCCTCCAGCGGCGCCTGCCCCCTGCGGACGTCGGCCCAGCGCGGTCCTGCCGGGGATGCCGGAACAGCGCTGGGGCTGGCCCTGGCCCCTGGCCCGGGCGAGGGGCCATGCATACCATTGCCTTCGTTCCGGACCGTGCCGCGATGGAGTCCTCAGCACCGCACGCCCAACCCGTGCACGCCCTCGTGCGCCCTGTCCGCTCAGCCTGGCGCTGCCGCTCCCTGGCCAGCCGCAGGCTCTTCGGTGCCCTCCTGGGCCTGCTGTGCCTCGGCCCAGCGCTCCAGCCCGCCGGCGCCAGCGCCCTCTTCGAGGCGAACGATCTGGAGGAGCAGAACTTCGTCCTGGTGGCGGCTCCGATCGGCGATGGCCAGCGGGCCCAGCTGAACATCTACGAACAGATCAAGGCCACCCGCCCCTGCTATGCGGTCAACGGCGCCCAGCCCGGCCTGGTGGAGCCCCTGCTGTCCACCTTCGACTTCACGGGCATCTGTGGGCGGTTCATCGATGCCAACGGCTACTCGCTGCGCGTCGGCGGGATGGACCTGGGTGCGATGTACCGGCTGAGTGTGATCCGGAGCAACAGCGACAACCTGTTGCTGGCGGTGCCGACCAAGGCCGGCGCCGGCCCCGAGATGGTGGTGGCCCGCACCCAGGGGCCAGGCACGGGCTTCCTGCAGCTGGTGTTCGAACCGGGCTGGCAGCTCAAGCGCCGGGCCTACGGCGGTCGGCGGCTCGGCCATGTCTACATCTACAGGGACAGCTGGCCCGATCAACTGGCGGGGCCGGTCGATCCTGCCGTGCCGGCGGCCGAAGCGGAGGTCCAGCCGGGGGCCAGTGGGGGCTGAAACCATGGCTCCCGGCGCCGAAGGGGTTGAGGGGGGGTTGCTATGGTGACCAACTCCGTGAGTCCATTCCCGCTACATGACCCAGGTCACCGTCGGCGAAAACGAAGGTATCGAATCGGCCCTGCGCCGCTTCAAGCGCCAGGTGTCCAAGGCGGGCATCTTTGCTGACCTCAAGCGTCTGCGTCACCACGAGACCCCGACCGAGAAGTACAAGCGCAAGGCTCAGCAGCGCCGCCGTCGCCGCTGATTCCAGCCCAGCCCACTCCTGCGGGTCCACCACGTCCTGGGGGCATGAACGCGGAGCCCCTGGTCAGAGAACCCCTGGCCAGCGAACCCCTGCTTTCTGCCCCCGGCCTGCCCCCCAGCACGATCACGGAATCGGTCTTTCTACCGGTTCCCCAACGCTCTCCGATCGATCAGGCTGGTGGCATCCCTCCCAGGAGAGCGCCATGGCTGAACGTCTCGGCAGATTGGGTTTTCTGGCTCGTGGCGGCGGCGATGCCGCTGCCGCACTTCGGCCATCCGGCCATGGGCCCCTTCCAGCGATCGAGGATCTGGTGACGCGGTTCACCCGCTTTGCCGTGTGGTTCGGCGACAGCCTCATCCATGCCCTGGGCAATCCTCAGGAAGAGCGACGCTTCCAGCCTCCGCTGCTCGGCGTCCAGCCCTACCGGGATCGTCCCTACCGCTCCGCCCGCTGAGCGGCGCCGGTGCCCTGGGCGGCTGGACCGTCCTCGAGGCGGTCAAAGCTCCGGTAGGTGAGGGCCTCGGCCACATCGGCCGGGGCGATCCGATCCCGGGCCTCGAGATCACAGATGGTCTGGGCCACGCGCAAGAGGCGTTCCCCGCCGCGAGCGGTCAGCTGCCGTTGCCGAAGTGCCCCTTCCCACAGGTCCACGGCGGCCGCCTCCAGCTGGAGCACCCGCTGCAGCTCGCGGGCCGGAAGCTGCCCGTTGCTCAGGCCTGCAGGATTGCGGCGGATCATGCGCCGGTGGGCCTGCCTTACCCGCTCGGCCACGATGGCGGTGGTCTCCGGTTGCCGCGTGGGGATGCCGCGGTAGCCGGCGCTGAGGGTGGAGGCCTCCGGCCGCCGCATCACCACCTGGAGGTCAATGCGGTCCAGCAGGGGGCCTGACAGGCGGTTCCAGTAGCGCCGTCGGGCCGCCTCCCCGCAGCTGCACTCCCGATCCGGATCGCCGAACCAGCCACAGCTGCAGGGATTGGTGGCGGCCACGAGGCAGATCGCGGCGGGGAAGCGGGTGCGCTGGCGGGCGCGGTGGATCCAGATCTCCCCCTGTTCCAGTGGTTGGCGCAGCAGATCGAGCACCTCCCGGCGGAATTCCGCCAGCTCATCGAGGAAGAGCACACCGTGATGGGCCAGGGCCAGCTCCCCGGGGCGGGGGATCGCTCCGCCCCCGATCAGGGCGGCACCGGAGCAGCTGTGGTGGGGGCTGCGGAAGGGGCGTTCCTGCAGCAGCCCTTCCCCCTCGCCCAGCAGCCCGGCCACGGAGTGAACGCGGGTCAGCTCCAGGGCCTGGTGCGGCATCAGGGGCGGGAGGAGACCGGCCAGCCGCCGGGCCAGCATTGTCTTGCCGCTTCCGGGAGGTCCCACCAGCAGCAGATGGTGCTCTCCGGCGGCGGCGATCTCCAGGGCCCTGCGGCCGTGGGGCTGTCCCTGGACATCGGCCAGGTCCGTCGAGGAGAGCCGTGGCGGACGGGCAGGCTGGCGCGCGGGCGGCGTGAGCGGCGGCTCGGCCCCCTGCAGCTGGGCGACCGCTGAGCGGAGGTCGGTCGCCCCCCACACCCGCAGCCCCGAGACCAGGGCCGCCTCCCCGGCATTGGCCGCGGGCACCAGCAGGGCCCGGGCGCCGCGCCGGCGGGCCTCCATGGCGATGCACAGCAGGCCCCGGATCGGCCGCAGTCGGCCGTCGAGTCCCAGTTCACCGGCGCTCCAGGCACCCTCGAGGGCACTCGGAGCCAGCTGGCCACTGGCCAGAAGCAGTCCCAGGGCGATGGGCAGGTCAAGTCCCGGCCCCTCCTTGCGCAGATCCGCCGGGGCCAGGTTGACCACGACCCGGCTGAGGGGAACGCGAAAGCCGCTGTGGCGAAGGGCCGAGCGCACCCGCTCGCGCGATTCCTGCACGGCCGCATCGGCCAGGCCCACCATCTGCAGGGCCGGCAGCCCAGGGCCGATGTCCACCTCCACGGTGACCTCGCGGGCCTCCAGCCCCCGCAGCGCCGCACTGCTGCACCGTGCCAACATCGCCATCCGGGGTCGCCGGGATTCCAGTGCCACCCCCGTCTCACCGCCAGTTCCCTCCGTCCACCCCTGTCTCCGCAGCGATGGCCAGCTCCGACACGATCTTCGGCCGCATCCTGCGCGGCGAGATTCCCTGCGACCAGGTCCATGCCGACGACCGCTGCCTGGCTTTCCG